>DATHFL010000104.1:0-4577 GCA_035318125.1 Solirubrobacterales bacterium
CCGCCGCGCTCGGGGTCGCTGAAGCGCGCGATCGTAGTCTCGGCCAGCGTTCGCGCCTCCTCGAACCAGCGCGCTTCGAAGCTCGCTTCGTAGAGCGCCTGCAGCGCTTCCAGCAGGAAGGCGTGGTCCTCGAGATAGGCGTTCAAGTGGGCGCGGCCGTCCTTGTAGGTGCGGAGCAGGTTGCCGTCGTCGTCGCGGAGCTCGGTGAGGACGAACTCGGCGCAGGAGCGGGCGGCGTCGAGGTAGTCCTCACGACCGAGCACGGCGCCGGCGTCGGCCAACGCCGCGATCGCCAGTGCGTTCCAGGAGGCGAGGCGCTTGTCGTCGAGCCCCGGCCGCACCCGCTGCGCCCGCGCCTCGAACAACGCCCGCCGCGCCTCCGCAAGCCCCTCCGGCTCCGGAGCCCCAGCCCCTCCCGCAAGATGGAGCACGTTCACCCCCTCGAAGTTCCCCTCTTCCGTAACCCCCCAGAACTGCATCAACTTTTCTATCTGCTGGATAGAAAAGTTGATGCAGTTCGGGTCGTTGGTCAGGGCCGCGCGGAATTGGTCGGGGGTCCAGACGTAGAAGCGGCCCTCTTCGCCCTCGGAGTCGGCGTCGAGGGCGGAGTAGAAGCCGCCCTCGGGGCCGCGCATCTCGCGCAGCATCCAGTCGAGCGTTTCCTCGCAGACGCGGCGGTAGCGCTCGTGGCCGAGCGCCTGCCAACCGTGCAGGTAGACGCGGGCGAGGAGGGCGTTGTCGTAGAGCATCTTCTCGAAGTGGGGGACGAGCCAGATCGCGTCGACCGAGTAGCGGGCGAAGCCGCCGCCGAGCTGGTCGTAGATGCCGCCGGCCAGCATCGCGTCGAGGGTGCGCTCGACGTGCTCGGTCTCGCCGCGGGCGAGCAGCAGCTCCAGCGAGGAGGCGGGCGGGAACTTGGGGGCGCCGCCGAAGCCGCCGTGCCCGCGGTCGGCCAGCGCCAGCAGCCGCTGCACCGCCTCCTCGAGGTCGGCCGCGCCCGGCAGGTCGCGCGGCTCGACCTCGCCGATCGCCGACAGCCGCGCCCGCGCCAGCGGCGCTTTTTCGCGGATCTCCTCGCGCTGGGTCTCCCAGGCGTGGACGACCGCTTCCATCACCATCCGGAAGCTCGGCATGCCGCGGCTGGTGTCGGGCGGGAAGTAGGTGCCGCCGTAGAAGGGGACGCCGTCGGGATCGAGGAAGACGGTCATCGGCCAGCCGCCGTGGCCGGTAATCGACTGCACCGCCTCCATGTAGATCGCGTCGACGTCGGGGCGCTCCTCGCGGTCGACCTTGACGCTGACGAAGTGCTCGTTCATGTAGGCCGCCGTCTCCGGGTCCTCGAAGGACTCGCGCTCCATCACGTGGCACCAGTGGCAGGCCGAGTAGCCGACCGATAGAAGGACCGGCCGGTCCTCCTCGCGCGCCCGCCCCAGCGCCTCGGGGCCCCAGGGGTACCAGTCGACCGGGTTGTCGCGGTGCTGGATCAGGTAGGGGCTGGTCTCCTGCGCGAGGCGGTTCGTCACTCCCTGAACCTACCCCGAGTGACGCAAGTCAAGTATTGGGGCTGGGGGATCGGCGATTTTTAGGTCTACATCGGGGTTTGTGGGTCTCAAACCATGCCCGGCCGGGTAGGGCAAATACCGTCATCCAGATGAGGCAGATGCAGAGCCAGGGTAAATCCGATCCGGCCGTCGAGTCGGTGATCGCGAAACTGGAGCCCGAGGACCGGGCGGTGGTCCAGGGTGCGCTGGAGCGGGCCGAGAAGACCGAGGCCGAACTGCGCTTCCTCGCCGACCACGACTCGCTCACCGGGCTGCTGAACCGGCGCCGCTTCCGCGCCGAACTCGACCAGTACGTCTCCTTCACCGCCCGCTACGGCGGCCGCGGCGCGGTGATGGTGATCGACATCGACGGGCTGAAGGAGATCAACGACCGGCTCGGGCACCAGGCCGGCGACCGGATGATCCGCCGGGTCTCGGAGATCCTCCGCGAACGGGTCCGCACCACCGACCTCGTCGCCCGCCTCTCCGGCGACGAGTTCGCGGTGCTGATGCCGCAGACCGACACCGTCGGGGCGATGCAGCTGGGCGAAGACCTGCGGGTGCAGGTGGCCGAGGGCTTCCCGCTCAACTCGGAAATCGGCCGGCCGACGATCAGCGTCGGGGTGACGATGTTCGGCGGCCCACGCGGCGCCGCCTCCGAAGCCGTGCTGATCGCCGCCGACCAGGCGATGTACCGGGCCAAGGAGGAGGGGCGGAACCGGATCATGCTCTTCCACGCCACCGGCGAGAACGGCCCGGCGCAGCGGGCGCAGACGACCAGCGCCAGGATCCGCGACGCCCTCACCCAGAACCGCCTCAGCCTCGCCACGCAGCCGATCCGCAGCCTCGCCTCGGGCGGGATCGAGCGCTACGAGCTGTTCCTGCGGATGACCGGCGACGACGGCGAGATGCTGCCGGCGTCGTCGTTCATCGAGGCGGCGGAGCGCTCCGGGATGGTCCAGGAGCTCGACCGCTGGGTGGTGGCGCGGGCGCTGGAGCTGATCGCCGAGCGCGAGCGCGCCGGCAGCCCCGTCTCCCTGCACATGAACCTCTCTGGCGCCTCGCTGACCGACCTCTCGGTGCTCGAGTTCATCGAACGGCGGCTCGACGAAGGCGAGGCCGACCCGGCGCGCTGCACCTTCGAGATCACCCAGACGGCGCGGGTCGAGGACTACGACACCGCCGGCGCCTTCGCCGACCGGCTCTGCGAGTTCGGCTGCGAAGTCGCGATCGACGACTACGGCGCCGGCTTCGGCCCCTTCGCCTACCTGAAGAAGGTCCCCTTCGACGTGATCAAGATCGACGGGACGTTCGTCCGCGACATGTCCAGCAACGACGCCGACCAGCTCGTCGTCGAAGCGATCGTGCGGATCGCCCGCGGCCTCGGCAAGCGGACGATCGCCGAGTTTGTCGAGGACGAGAACACGACGACGATGCTGCGCGAGTACGGCGTCGACATGGCCCAGGGCTTCCACCTCGGCCGGCCGGTGGACCTCGCCGAGGGCCTAGCCGCGTAGCTCGGCGCGCTTGATCTTGCCGCTGCTGGTCTTCGGCAGCTCGGCGGCGAACTCGACGATGCGGGGGAACTTGTAGGGAGCGGTCTCGCGTTTGCAGTGCTCCTGCAGCTCGCGGGCGAGCTCGTCATTTGAGGTGCTGTCGTCGTGCTGGCCGTCGCGGAGGACGACGATGGCGCGGACGACGGCGCCGCGCTCGGGGTCCGGGGCGGCGACCGCGGCGGCGTCGGCGACGGCGGGGTGGGAGAGCAGCGCCGACTCGACCTCGGTCGGGCCGATCCGGTAGCCGGAGGAGAGGATGATGTCGTCGCCGCGGCCCTCGAAGAAGAGGTGGCCGTCTTCGTCGGCACGGACCAGGTCGCCGGTCTGCCACCACTCGCCCTCGAAGCGCTCGCCGTCGAGGTAGCGGGAGAAGAAGGTGGGGGTGCTGCTCGCCAGCAGCTGCAGTTCGCCCTCGACGATCCGGGTCTCGATCCCCGGCAGCGGCCGGCCCATCGAGCCCTGGCGGACCGGCTCGCCGGCGAGGTTGCCGGTGACGTGGCCGGTCTCGGTCTGGCCGTAGCCGTCGGCGGGATCCAGCCCGGTCGCTTCGCGGAAGGCGGCGATCGTCTCCGGGTCGAGCGGCTCGCCGGCCGAGACCATCCGCCGCAGCGCCGGCAGCGGCCGCAGCGCGGTCCGCTTGGCCAGCATCCGGTACTCGGTCGGCGCCTGGCAGAGGACGTTGACCCCGAGCGCCTCGGCGAGGTCGAGCCGCTCGGCCGCCTCGAAGCGGCCGTCGTGGATGACCGCGGCGGCGCCGGTCAGCCAGGGGGCGAGGAAGACGTTGCGGGCCGACTTCGACCAGCCGGTGGCGGTCGTGCACCAGGCGAGCTCGCCCTTGCGCGAGCCGAACCAGTGCTCGGCCTGTGCCCGCTGGCCGAGCAGGTAGCGGTAGGCGTGGACGACGCCGCGCGGCTCGCCGGTGGTGCCGGAGGTGAAGACGATCAGCGCCGGGTCCTCGGCGTCCATCTCCTCGATCGCGGCCGGGGTCTCCTGCGGCAGGTCCTCGTCGAGGGCACGGGCGACGTCGGCCATCGTCATCAGCGGCACTCCGCCGGGCATCTCCCCGAGCAGCGCCTCCTCGCCGACGCAGAGCTTCGGGTCGGCGGCGGCGACCCGGTGCTCCAGATCATGGCGCCGCAGCATCGTGCTGCAGGGCAGCGCCACCGCCCCCATCCGCCAGCAGGCGAGCAGGCTCAGCACCCACTCGATCCGGTTTCCCGCCAGGGTCATGACGACGTCCCCCCGCCGCACCCCGCGGGCGGCGAAGGCCCCGGAGAGCCCCGCCGACTGCGCGACCAGTTCGCCGAAGTGCCAATCTCGCCGCCGCCTTTCCGAATCGACGGCAACTATCCCCAAGCGCGAGGCCGGCGACCCCTCCATCAGATCTTCGATCAGGTTCACGGGCCGAGAGTCTGCCACCAGCTGTCATAGAGGGGGGCGGGTGCCCCTCCCCAGACACTCAACCGCGAGCCATAAGCGA
>DATHFL010000105.1:0-2746 GCA_035318125.1 Solirubrobacterales bacterium
CTCCTTGCGGCCCATGAAGCGCTTGATCGAGAAGATCGTGTTCTCCGGGTTCATCACCGCCTGCCGTTTGGCGACGGTGCCGACCAGGCGCTCGCCGCTCTCGGTGAAGGCGACGACCGACGGGGTCGTCCGTCCCCCCTCGGCGTTCTCGAGCACGGTAGGCTCGCCGCCCTCCATCACGGCGACGCACGAGTTGGTGGTGCCGAGGTCGATGCCGATCGTCTTTGCCACTTTCCGCCTCCTTCCAGAGGTTTCGCTGTGTTTGCCTAAGAAATCTGAGTGGCAGTGAAGCAGATTTTTTGCTGGATTACAACTCCGCTTGGAAATCCCGACCACGCAAAAGGAGGGCGCCAGGGCGCCCTCCACTCGGAACTACCCGTATTTCGCGGCTCTAACGGAACAGGGCCAGGGAGCTGAACAGCCCCGCGTGGTCGGAGTTCCAGTAGCCGTTCTGCTTCTGGCGCCCGGTCACCTCGGCGTCCAGCAGCTTCACCTTCTTCGGCAGGTCGGTCATCACGTGGTCGACGTTGTGGTCGAATTCGGCGACGCTGCCGGTTTTCAGGTCATAGGAGTTGAGGCAGCAGCTGTTCGGTTTGCTGGCGGCGCGCTCGCGGAAGCCGGCGTTGACCATCACCCGGTAGGCCTGGCTGTCGCCCGGCTTGACCTCGGTCTTGATGTCGGAGTTGAGGTCGCCGAGCAGGACCACCGGCAGTTTGCTCGTCGCCGGCCCGCCCGGCGCGACCAGCTCGCTGGCCTGCTGGGCGCGGATGCTCGGGACTTCGGCCTCGTTGTCGAAGGCCTCGAGGTGGGTGTTGACGAAGTGGAATTTGCGGCTGCCCCGGACCGTCGCGTCGACGCTGGTCCAGCCGCGGGTGACGCTCACTTCTTTGGCGCCGGCGACGTTGACGACCAGCAGGTGCTGGAAATTGCCGCTCTTCGGGTTGCTGACCCGGACGCCCGCGCGCAGGCGCACGAGGATCGCGTCGCGCATCGTCAGCCGCCCGTTCACCTCGGCGTTGGCGAGGATGCCCTGGCCGCCGCCGGGGCCGTCGCCCGGCTGCCCGTTGGCGTTGGCGGGCGCCTCGAAGTCGAACTCGTCCTGGACGACGACCGCTTTGTAGAGGGTCTTCTTCTTGTTCAGCTGCGCCAGCAGCAGCTTCAGGAAGTCGTACTTGACGGTGGTCGCTTCCGGTTTGCCGGAGAAGACTGGGCCGAGCGAGGGCGGGGCGGTCCGCCACAGCGCCACCTCCTGCAGGCCGACCAGGTCGGGCTGGTTCTGGAGGATCTCCTTCGCCAGGCCCCTGGCGCGGACCGGGAAGTTGGTCGCTTCGACCTGGCGGACGATGGCGCCGTTGGCCTCGATGAATTCAGAAGTCGATTTCGATTCGATCGCCGGCGTCAGGTCGGCGCCGAGATAGAGGTTGCGGGTCATCACGTTGACGATCGAGCCTTTGGTCTTCGCCTGGGCGGCGCCGGCGAAGGCCGTCAGGGCGACGACGAGGACGATCAGCGCGGCGAAGGTCCGGCGCGCCGCTGCGGGTGGGTGGATCACTTGTCGGGACTCCTTCTCTCCTGCCTGGTTCTGCTTTCCCTACAGAACCCGGATGGAGCCGATTTGAATCGGCGCGAAGGAGACTGCAGCCGCCCGCAGGGCAGCCCGAAGGGCGCTCTCAGCCCTCGCCGGCGGTGTGGGCGACGAATTCGGCCACTTCTTCGGACTGCTCCTGGTTGAGGATGCCGCCCGGCATCCGGCCCGGGGTGGTGGAGCTGTCGACGCCTTTTTCGATCGCGTTGAGGACACGTTCCTTGGTCGCCTTGATCGTCGATTCGGCCGACTCGCCTTCCGGCGGGCCGGAGGGCGCGAGCAGTTCGTCGAGGTCGGGCCCGTAGTTGCCGTCGGTGCCGGCCGAGTAGAGGGTGTGGCAGGTGCCGCAGTTGACGACGAAGAGCGACTGGCCGTCCTTGAGGTTCGCGGGGACCTCCGTCTCGCCGCTCTCGCCGTCTCCCTTGGCGCGGAAGGCCGCGAAGGGGATCGCCACCGCGAGGACGAGGATCAGGACCCCGAACCAGATGAAGGTGCGCTTGCTCATTGGGCGGCGCGCATACTACCTTTGGCCGCCCCGGCGCGGTTTTCGCGGTACCAGGGGCACATTCGCCGCAGCGCGCACTCGCCGCAGCGCGGTTTCGGCCGGCAGACGGCGCGGCCGTGGCGGATCAGGTTGACGTGCAGCTCGTGGGCGTCCTCCGGCGGCACGATCGCCAGCATCTCGTCGTGGGCGCGCTCGAAGGAGGCCTTTTCGGGGAAGAGGCCGAGTCGGCCGCCGACCCGGTGGACGTGGACGTCGACCGGGATCTCGGGGATGCCCCAGGTGAAGATGTAGACGCAGGCGGCGGTTTTGCGGCCGACCCCGGGCAGCCCGAGCAGGAACTCGAGCCCCTCCTCGCGCGGCGCGCCCTCCAGCCAGCCGAGCTCGGGCGGGTCGCCGAGCTGCTCGAGGATCGCCTGGATCCGCGGCGCCTTCTGCCGCGCCAGGCCGCCGGGCCGGATCGCCGCCTCGACCTCGCCCACCGGCGCGTCCCGCACTTCCTCCCAGCCGGGGAAGCGCTCCCGCAGCGCCGCGAAGGCGCGGTCGCGGTTGCCGTCGTTGGTGTGCTGGGAGAGCACGGTCTTGATCAGCTCGGCGACCGGATCGCCGTGCGGCTCCGCCTCGGGCACCCCGTACATCTCCCGCAGCCGGTCCCGAAT
>DATHFL010000106.1:0-6194 GCA_035318125.1 Solirubrobacterales bacterium
CCGGTGGGGACGATCCCGGCGCGTAGGGCCAGCGCTCCTCGGCCAGGGCAGTGGCACGGAGGCGGATAGCGGCCCGCCCGGTCACGTATCGGAAGCGGTAGTGGGTGCGAAAGCGACCGCGGTGGTCGCTGCGGGTGACGAGGACCGGCCGCCAGCGATGGGTCGCCTCCTCCAGGTACTGGATCGCGACCAGCTTGCCGCGGCGGGGGATCGGGGCGCCGCGACTCATCACCTTGCCGCTCAGCCGCACCGCCTGGCCGGTGCGCAGGCTGCGCGGGACGGCACGGAGGGAAACGCCGGAGCGGACCCGCAGCTCCAGCGCCGGCCGCCGGGCGGGCTCAAGACCCTCGTCGCCGGGGAAGGTGACGCTGACGCGGCGCGAAGGGCCGGCGGGCAGCCGCAGCGCGAAGCCGCCCCCGTCCCCGGTCCGCACCGTCTTCACCGCGGCCGGCGCGAGCGCGCCGCGCGAGGGGCGCGAGACGACCCGCAGCTCGCGGCCGGCGAGGCCGGCGCCGTCGGCGCTGATGAGGCGGCCGCCGAGCAGAGCCGGGGCACCGAAGGGAACGGTGAGCGAATCGCCGCGGCCGTGTCCGCCGCGCAGGCGGGCGAACAGCCGCGACTTCGCCCGCGGGACGCGCGGCGGCGGCGGCTTGCGGACCGCCATCTGGGTGCCGTCGGCGCGCAGCGTGGTCGAAGCGGCGTTGCCGGCGGCGTCGAGCGCGTCGGCGCGGAAGACGAAGGTGCCGTAGCCGAGATCCGGCAAAGGCGCGACCAGCTGGGCGTTGCCGGCGGCCTCTCCCGGCAACAGCTTCGCCGGCAGCTCGGTCCACTCGGAGGCGCCCAGCCGGCGGTAGAGGAGCTGGCCGGAGGAGGGTCCCGAATGCTCGTCGGAGACGTCCGCCCGCAGCTGGTCCTGAGGCTGATCGACGGCGAAGGCGACGCCCGGGCGGACGTCGTCGAAGCGCAGCGCCACCGTCGCCGCCGAGGCGGGCGCCTCGTTCCCGGCCTCGTCGCGCAGCCACAGCTGCAGCGAGTAGGCGCCCGCGGCGGGGACGGTGAGATCGGCGAGCGCAGCGCGGTCACGGCCAGCGGCGAACCTGGCGCCGCTGTCGTAGCCCGCCGGGCCGGAGATCCGCCAGACCGCGCCGGCGATCGGGCTGGCCCTCCCCTGGTCGGGGTTCTCCCAGCCGAGGTCGAAGTCGTTCACCCGGCGCCAGCCGTCGCCCGCGGCCAGCGCCGTCGCCCGCGGGTGGGCCGGCGGGTTGTTGTCGATCAGCACCGTCTGCGACGGCGCGCAGGCGGAGTTTGCGGCGAAGTCGGTGGCGCAGGTGACGAGCGCGTGCGGGCCGTCGCTGAAGCCGGCGGTGGCGACGCTGTGGGCGGCGCTGGCGCCGGTCGGGCAGGGCTGCATCTGGGTCGCCCGCCATACGCCGCCGATCGAGGCCTTGGCACAGGCGAACTCGGTGAGGCCGATGCGGGCGCCGTCGAGGGTCGTCTCGGCGAAGCGCAGCCCCGCCCCGGGGTCGTATCCCGCGACCGAGACCGACTGCACCCCGCGCCGCCAGCCGCCCCAGAGGAGCTCGCCGCCGACGAACCAGGAGGCGGGGGCGCCGGGGTCTTCGACCGTGATCGTCAGCGCCCGCAGCGCCGACCAGGAACCGGCGTCGAGCGAGCACCACTTGTCCTCGCCGCGCGCGCAGAGCAGGCGGTCCTCGAAGGCCGCCACCGGCGCCGGGAAGCCCTTGGTGAACTCACGGGGGGTGGTGTCGGTGGCCGCGGCGGCAGCGAAGGGATCGAAGGCCCCGGCGGTGCTGACGCCGCCGAGCCGCTGCTCGAAGCCGTCATGGAGGGCGTGCCACCAGGTCCCGCGCACCTGGGTGATCCCGGTGCCCGGAGGCGCGGTCCAGCGCCAGCGCGCGAAGCGGGTGCCGGAGACCGTCGCCTGTCCATCGCGGGTGAGGCTCTTCAGGTGGGCACCGGCGAAGGGGTCGGCCCCGGCCGGCGGCACGCAATAGGCGTCGGAGCGGAACTTGGCCCCGCCCGTCGTCTCGGCCCAGCTGGCGTCGGCGCCGACGTACCAGCCGCACTGCGCGACCGCGTACTTCCCGGCCTTCGCCTCCGCGGCCCCCAGCAGCAGCACGCTCAGCGCCAGCAGCACCCCCAGCGCGATCATCCGTCCCACACCAGCTCGCGTTCCCGACATCGGTCCTCCTTCGCTCGATTGAGTTACAGGGGGCCAAGGGCTGGGCGGCCGAAAACTCTCCCCCCTCCTCCCCAGGGGCGGCCGGGGGAGCTCCTTTGCGAGAATCGGGTCAATGCCACTTCCCACCAAAGATCAGATCACCGAGAAGCTGCGCGCCGTCATCGACCCGGAGCTGCGGCGCTCGATCGTCGAGCTGGGCATGGTCCGCTCGATCGAGGTCAAGGAGGGGGGCCGCGTCGAGGTCGTCGTCTCGCTGACCACCGCCGGCTGCCCGATCCGCTCGCACTTCGAACAAGCCGTCGCCCAGCAGGTCTCCCAGCTGGAGGGCGTGACCGCGGTCGCGGTCGGCTTCGACGTCCTCTCCGACGAGGAGAAAGGCCAGCTACAGCAGACGCTCGGCCGCGGCAAGCTGCCGCAGGGCGCGCTGGCGAAGGTGAAAAACGTGATCTGCGTCTCCTCCGGCAAGGGCGGGGTAGGCAAGTCGACGATGACCGCCAACCTGGCCGCGGCGCTGACCGCCGAAGGCCACCCCGCCGGGGCGCTCGACTGCGACGTCTACGGCTACTCGATCCCGCGCATGCTCGGGGTCAACCGCAAACCGGAAGTCAACGCCGAGCGGAAGATCCTGCCGCTGGACTCGCCAAGCGGGGTGAAGGTGATGTCGATCGGCTTCTTCGTCGAGGAGAACTCGGCGGTCGTCTGGCGCGGCCCGATGCTGCACAAGGCGATCCAGCAGTTCCTCGAGGACGTCGCCTGGGACGAGCTCGAGTACCTGCTGCTGGATCTGCCGCCGGGGACCGGCGACGTCTCGATGACGCTCGCCCAGCTGCTGCCGCAGGCCAAGTTCGTCATCGTCACGACGCCGCAGCCGGCGGCGCAGTCGGTCGCCCGTCGCGGCGCCGAAATGGCGCTCAAATTCGACCTCGAGATCCTCGGGGCGATCGAGAACATGTCCGGCTTCACGACCCCCGACGGCGAGCGCTTCACGATCTTCGGCGAGGGCGGCGGCCAGCTGCTGGCCGACGAGCTCGACGTGCCGCTGCTGGGCAAGGTGCCGCTCTCCGAGCCGCTGCGCGAGCACGCCGACAACGGCTCGCCGCTGGTCATCGCCGAGCCCGACGCGCCGGCCTCGCAGGCGATCCGCCAGGCCGCCCGCGGGATCGTCGCCGCGACCCCGCAGGAGCTGCCGGTGCTGCAGTCGGCGCCGGCCGCCGCCGAAGCGCCGCCGGTCGGCGGCACCCCGCTCCCGGTCGTCCAGTAGCCAGGCGCCTTTGCAAACCAGTGGTTGGCAAAAGCGCCTATGCGCGCGGGCGCTCCCTCTGTGACGCACGCCACAGAGGGATTCGGAACTTCCGCCCCCAATTGGGTTAAGGTCTGCACACAAACGCCTAATCCACGGTTAAGAGATGCCGTGGAACGGGGGACCCAAGTGTCCGGGGCTAACCACTTTCTCGTGGGGCGCAGGCTCCTTCAGCGCCAGCCCGTCAGCTAACCCCGTAGGCCGACGAAGGAGGAGTAAATGCAGATGGCCCTTGGGGCGGCCCGAAAAACGCCCGCCCTTCGTATTTTCATTGCGGTGCTGGCCCTGACGGGGGTCGCAGCGATCCTCACGGTGCCGGCACAGGCAGCCACCCCGGGCGGGGTCACGTCGACCAGCTCGGAAACGACCGAACCGACCGGCCCCCCCGGCAAGGCGATCCTCGTCAACGGCCGGGCGATCGCGCCGGTCGACGCACCGCCGGCGGTGAAGAAGGTGATCGCCGCCGCCAACAAGATCCGCACCAAGCCCTACATCTACGGCGGCGGCCACGCCCGCTGGTGGGACCGCGGCTACGACTGCTCGGGTGCGGTCAGCTTCGCCCTCCACGGCGGCGGCTTCCTCTCCAGCCCGCTCCCCTCGGGCTCGATGGAAAGCTGGGGCAGCGCCGGCAAGGGCCGCTGGATCACGGTCTACGCCAACGGCGGCCACGCCTACGCGGTGATCGCCGGCCTGCGCTGGGACACCGCCGGCAACACCAGCGGCACCGGCCCCAGCTGGCACAAGTCCCTGAGCGCCGCCGCCAGCGGCCCCTTCGCAGCTAGACACCCCGCTGGCTACTAGCTAGCTCTAGCTAAGCGAAGAGTTGAGAGGGGTGGGTACTCCCTCGCCAGACACTCAACCGCGAGCCATAGCGAGCGGTGTCTGGCGAGGGAGTACCCACCCCTCTCCCCACTCAAGCGGCCTGGTTCTTGAAGTAGTTCGCGTTGATCTCGGCGTATTTCGCCCACTCCGCCGGCAGCTGGTCCTCGGCGAAGCAGGCGTCGACCGGGCAGGCCTCGACGCAGGCATCGCAGTCGATGCACTCGTCGGGGTCGATGTAGAGCTGCTCGACGTTGTCGTAATCGGCCTCGTCAGGCGTCGGGTGGATGCAGTCGACGGGACAAACCTCGACGCACGAGTTGTCCTTCTGGCCTATGCACGGCTCGGCGATGACGTAGGTCATTCGGAAGGTTCTCCTAGCTTCGTTTCCGGGGTGCCTGCCGGGGGCCCCGGCCAAGCGCGACCGCACATTTTAGGGATGATGAGTCGATGCTGCTCTTGACGGGGGCGACGGGAAGCATCGGTTCGCGGCTGTTGCCGCTGCTGCTGGAGCGCGGCGAGGAGGTCCGCTGCCTGGTCCGGGAGCCGCGGCGGCTGGGCGGGCGGCGGGTCGACGTGCAGATCGCACTCGGCGACCTCGGCGAGATGTCCGATCCCTACCTGGTGCGCCAGGCGCTGCGCGGGGTCGACACCGTGATCCACCTGGCGGCCTCGATCCGCGACCAGCCGCCGAAGCGGATCGAGGAGCTGAACGGGCTGGCGACGGTGCGGCTGCTGCGGGCGGCCGAGCGCAGCGGGGTCGAGGGCTTCCACTTCTTCAGCGCGCTCGACGCGCAGGCGGCGCAGCGAACGCGGTTCTTCCGCGCCAAGTGGCTGGCCGAGCGGGCGGTGCTCTCCTCGCCGCTGCAGACGACGGTCTTCGCGCCCTCGGTCGTCTACGACCACAGCGATCCCTGGATCACCCTCCTGCGCCGCTTCTCCTTCCTGCCGGTGCTGCCGGTCTCGGGGGAGGGCCAGGCTCGCTTCCAGCCGATCTGGGCGGCGGACGCGGCGCGCTGCGTGGTCGGGGCGCTGGCGGCGGCGGGGCCGCGGCGGCGCTACGAGCTGGCCGGGCCGGAGACGCTCACCTACGACCAGATGTCCGACCTGGTCAGCCGGATCGCCGGGCGGCCGCGGCCGCTGGTCCACCTGCCGCTGCCGCTGGTCCGCGCCGGGCTGATCGCGCTCCGCACCCTTTGGGGCGAGACCGTGTTCGCAACCTGGGAGGAGGCAGAGCTGATGGAGGTGAGCATGACGAGCGAGCGGGGACCGGCAGATGCGCAGGCGCTCGGCGTCGAACCGCGAAGGATGGAGGATGTGCTGGAGGATGCGTAGGCGGCTGGCGCTTCTGGCGGTGGGGCTGGCGGCGCTGCTGGGGCCGGGCCAGGCGCAGGCGCTGTCCCTGGTGCCGCCGAAGCCGAACCTCTTCCTCGGGGTCAGCGACCGCGGCAGCGCCGCCGAGTTCAACGAATTCGCCGAACTGACGGGGAAGCGCCCGGCGCTGCTGGAGACCTTCCATCCTTGGGGCAACAGCCTCAACGAGGCCTACGAACGCTGGCGCGAAACCGCGACGCGGCCGATCCTCCACATCTCCACCGCCGACGACCAGACCCTGGCCGAGCTGATCACCCCGCAGCAGATCGCCCTCGGGGCGGGCGACGACTACCTGCTGCAGCTGAACGACTTCTTCGGCACCCGCGGGCTGCCGGCCTACATCCGGCCGCTGGGGGAGCCGAACCGCTGCCTCAACGCCTGGTCGGCGGTCTACTGCGACGGCTCCCAGAAAGGCGGCGAACACACCAGCGGCTGGTACAAGCAGGCGTTCCGCCGCATCGCCGCGATCGTCCGCGGCGGCCAGAGCCTGGAAGGGGT
>DATHFL010000107.1:0-5980 GCA_035318125.1 Solirubrobacterales bacterium
AGGCGAACAAGCTGCGGCTGCGCGCCGTCAACGTGACCAGCGGCGACGAAAAAGGCCAGGCCCGCCTCTTCGCCTACGTCGGCAACGCCCTCGTCGGCGAAGCCTCCGACGACGGCGCCGGCGACCTCACGGGCCGCGCCTCGGCGGTCGCCGTCGGCACGATCAAGAACGGCAACGGCATCGTCGCCAGCATCGACGACGTCGTCGTCCGCGTGCCGAGCCCGTTCTAGGCCAGCCTTCACGCTGGCGGCATAATCGGGAAGCGATGTCGACGAGCACGATCGAGCGACCCCGCAGCGCCGGGCCCGGCTCCGGCTTGGGCGGCAACTGGCGGGTGATCGTCCTCAACGACGACCACAACACCTTCGACCACGTCGCCCAGACGCTCTCGGGGGTGCTGCCCGGGGTCAGCCTCGAGCAGGGGCACCGGATCGCCGAGCAGATCCACAACAGCGGCCAGGCGATCGTCTGGACCGGCGCCCGCGAGCTGGCCGAGCACTACTGGGAGCAGCTCGACGCCGCCGGCCTGACGATGGCACCTCTTGAGCGGTGTTGAGTGGAGTTGGGAAGTCCCTCCGTCGCAATTTGGGGAGGCTCCTCCGGGACTCCCCAACTCCCCTTCAGGAGCTTTGCCTACTCCGCCGCGACGAGGATGTGCCAGGTCGGCAGGATCGGGATGTCGTAGAGGTCGATGACCGCCGCCCGCGCGTGCTCGATCTCCTCCGCGTACCAGTAGCGCTCGAAGTCGGCGCGGCTCTCCCAGACCGAGGTCTGGCGGATCGCGAGGGGGTCGTCGGTGGAGCGGATCAGCGACCAGCTCTTGGCGCCGTAGGCGGGCATCTTCGCCGCCGCCGGTTCCCAGATGTCGAGGAAGCGGTCGGCTCGGAACGGGGTGACGTGCCAGTCGAGAGTGCAGACCTCCGCCATCAGATTCCCCCTTCGGTTCGGGTTGCTCGCCGGCTCATGCGCCGACCTCCGCGCGGATCGCGCCGGGTCCGTCCTCGTGCTTGCCTTCCGCCTCCGACTCGGCGCCGACGAGGATCGAGATCTTGCCCAGGTGCTTGTTTTCGTGCATCAGCTGGTGGGCGGTCGGGACGCCGTCGAAAGCCATCGTCTCGGAGAGGACCGGCCGCACCTTGCCCTCGGCCATCAGCTGGTTCGCCCGCATGCACTCGTAGGCGTTGGCGAAGTGGGAGCCGATGATCTGCTTCTGCTTCATCCACAGGTAGCGGACGTCGAAGTCGAGCTGGTAGCCCGAGGTGGCGCCGCAGATCACGACCTTGCCGAACGGCTTGACGGTGAAGACCGAGGTCGGGAAGGTCGCCCGGCCGACGTGCTCGAAGACGATGTCGGGGGCGTCGCCGAGGATCTCCTTGACCCGCTTGGCGAAGCCGCGCGAGGCCTTGAAGCGCTCCTTGTCGGCGGCGGGGTCGGCGAGGTTGGCGTCGGTCCGCATCATCTCGCCGAACTCGTTGCGGTTGATGTAGTCGACGGCGCCGAGCTGCTTGACCAGCTCGCCCTTGTCGTCGGAGGAGACGACGCCGACCGCGTTCGCCCCGGCCGCTTTGCAGAGCTGCACGGCGAAGACGCCGAGGCCGCCGGCCGCCCCCCAGATGAGGACGTTGTGGCCGGCCTGCAGGTTGCACTGGTCCATCAGCATCCGGTAGGCGGTGAAGTAGGTGAGGCCGTAGGCGGAGGAGTCGACCCAGGAGAGGTTGCGCGGCTTCGGCAGCAGCTGCTGCGCCTGCACCTTGGTGAACTGGGCGAAGGAGCCCCAGGTGGTCTCGTAGCCCCAGATCCGCTGGCTCGGCGCCGCCATCGGGTCGAGCCCGTGGACCTCGACGTCCTCGTAGGAGGCCTGGTTGCAGTGGATCACGACCTCGTCGCCCGGCTTCCAGCGGGTGACGCCCTCGCCGACCTTCCAGACGACACCGGAAGCGTCGGAGCCGCCGATGTGGTGGCCGTACTCGGGGTGGTCGCCGTAGCCGAAGACCGAGACCGGCTGGCCGAGCGAGGCCCAGACGTTGTTGAAGTTGACGCCGGCCGCCATCACCCGCACGACCACCTCGAAGGCGCCGGGCTCGGGGACCTCGATCTGCTCGAGCTGGAAGGCGTCCTTGGGTTCGCCCTCGCGCTCCTGGCGGATCACCCACGCCGCCATCGTCTCCGGCAGCGTGCCGGGCTCCACGTCCAACTTCGAGACTTCACTGGTGTCAACGGCCAAGACCGGGCTCCTCCGCGGGTCGCAGGTACGGGAGGCGAATCCTAGTTCAGCGCCGGGGGCGCCGTCTCTAAGCCGCTTCGGCCTCGGGGAGCTCCGGGTCGCCGTCGTGCAGCTCCGGCGCGGTGATCTCCCGCACCGTCGCTTCGACTGGTTTCGGCGCCTCGACCTCCTTGCCGGCGGTGACGCCGAGGTCCTCGACCTTGCGCAGGGACGGCAGCAGGCGGCTCTCCATCGAGCCGACGGCGCTGTCGTAGGCGCCGGTGGCGGTGCGCAGGCCGCGGCCGATTTTGTCGAACTCGCCGAGGAACCTGGCGAAGCGGCCATGCAGGGTCTTCGCCGCCTCGGCGATCTCGGTCGCCCGCTCGACCATCTTCTCCTGGCGCCAGCCGAGCTCCATCGTCCGCAGCAGCCCGATCAGCGAGGTCGGGCTGACCAGGAGGACGTTGCGCTCCAGGGCGTAGTCGAAGAGCTCGGGGTCGGCGGCGAAGGCGGCGTGCAGGGCGGGCTCGTTGGGGATGAAGCAGATCACCAGGTCGGGCATCTCACCGGCGACGAACTGGCCCTGGTAGTCCTTCGAGCTGAGGCTGCGCACGTGCTCGCGCGCCTGCCGCGCGTGCCGCTCCAGGTGCACCCGCCGCTCCGATTCAACTTCGCTCTCCTGGGCGTCGAGGAAGGCGTCGAGCGGCACCTTCGAGTCGGCGACGAAGCTGCGCCCCTCCGGCAGCAGGAAGCGGGCGTCCGGGCGCAGCCGCCCGTCTTCGGTCCGCAGCGTCTCCTGCAGCTCGAAGTCGACGTGCTCGGTCATCCCGGCGATCTCGACGCAGCGCCGCAGCTGCAGCTCGCCCCACTGGCCGCGCGTCTGCGGCTGGCGCAGCGCCTTCTTCAGCCCCGCGGTCTCGTTGTTGAGGTTGCCGATCGTCTGCCCCATCTGCTCGAGCAGGGTCCGGGTCTGCAGGTCGGTCTCGCCGCGCCGGCGCACCTCGGCTTCGATCTTCTCCTGGCCCTTGGCGATCCGCTCGGTGAGGCTGCGGATCTCCGCCTGGCGCTTATCCAGCGCCGCCTCGGCCGTCTTCGCGTCGAGCTTGCGCGACTCCTCGTTGACCCGCAGCAGATCGGCGACCACCTGCGAGGCGACCTTGGAGGTCGCTTCCTGGATCGCGGGGGAGAGGTCGGGCTGTTCGGCCGGCTCGGGCCGCTGCGCGACCAGGACGTAGATCAGGGCGGCGGCCAGGAGGACCACGGCGAGGGCGAGGAAGATCGTCATGGGGCGATGCTGACAACGCCCTCAGACGGCAACCCGCCGCTGAAACGCCGCTTGCAGCGGCTTTGTCGGAGTCCGTTCGCGTCCTACCCACAAACCGCTTTGTTTATCTTGATCAATGGCGTAGGTACTGGAGTGTCCAATAACGGACGCAGTTCAACGAAGGGAGAGCAAATGTCTCGCATCCTCAAAGCCATCGGCTTGGCCATCGGGGCAATGGCCGCGATGAGCGCATTCCTGGCCTCGGCCGCGCACGCCGAAACAGGGGCGCTGACAGCCGAACAGTTCCCGGCGTTCGTCACAGGCGAAAAGGTCAACGTGGGGCCGACCTTCGATATCGGCGCGGGCAAGACCGTCACCTGCGCGACATCGGATTTCGACGCCACATTGGAAGGCCCGGCTGACCCGGCCACATTCATCCCGACATACAACGGCTGCACCTCGGAACCGGGGGCGGTGCCGGTGACAGTCACAACCAACGGCTGCGACTACCGGTTCGGCTTCACCGCGCCGGGCACCACAGGCGACCTGATGACCACAGGCAGGCTGCGGGCCGCGGTCGTCTGTCCCGAAGGCCAGTCGATCCAGATCCACCTCTACGCAAACGCGGCGGAACACGCGGGCAACAACCCGTTCTGCACATACGACATCCTGCCGCAGGCACCGGTGGCCGCCGGCGTCTACCACAACGTCCCCGGCTTCCCCGCGGACGTCACCGCGACAGTCCAGGCCACGTTCACAGCGAGGAACACACTCGGCCCCGCCTTCATCTGCGGAGCCGAAGCCAACGAACACCTGCCGATCACGTTGACAGGCAGCTACACACTGAAGGCGTTCGAAGACATCAACGGCGTCGAGGGCGGCCAGATCGGCCTCCACGTCGGGTCCGCCGACTAAGGCAGCAGAACGTCGTTCTGCGAGGAGGCCCGGTAGCTGCCCACCTTCAGGTGGGCGGGCCGGGCCTCCGGCATGTTGACGGCGGTGACCGTGTAGGAGCCGGTCGGCAGGTCGACCTGGAAGATGCCGGGGCTGCGGGCGAAGATCGTTTCCGAGCGCGCGCTCTCGCCGCCGCCCTGGACCAGCAGGCGGATGTCGGTCGCCGTCTGGTTGGCGGCGACGAAGGTGACGTCGAGCGGCCTCTTGGTCTCGATCGGCGGCTCGGGGTGGTCCTGGTTCTGGGGGATCTCCTGGGTCGCGTCCGGGCCGGTGCCGACTGCGACCGGCTGCACGATCACCTCCTTGGAGCTGATCGTGACGCTGACCCGGGTCGAGACCTGCGGCCGCTGCTCGTTGGCGTGGCGGGATTCGCCGCAGCCGGCGAGGAGCGCGACCGTCCCGACCAGGCCTGCCACCGCCACCGCTCTCGTTCTCCCACGGCCCATCGGCGCTGAATCTAACCGAAGGGGAGGGCGACGACCGCGGCCGTAACGCCATCTTCACCTACGGCGAGGGTGGCGCCCGGCTCGGCCTCGCGGCGCAGGATCGCCAGCCCGATCGGGCCGAGGACGGGGGAGACGGCGGCGCTGCCCATCGTCCCGACCTCTTTCTCGCCCAGGCGCAGGGCCTGGCCCGGCTCCGCCGGGGCGCTCAGCCGCAGCCCGCGCAGGTGGCGGTTCGGCTTGCCCTTGTAGTGGAGGCGGGCGACCGTCTCCTGGCCGATGTAGCAGCCCTTGGTGAAGCTGACCGCCCCCTCGACGATCCCGGCCTCGGCGGGCATCGTCTCGGTCCCCATCTCGGCGCCGAAGCGGGGCCGGCCGGACTCGATCCGCAGGATCTCGGCCGCCTCCGGCGAGACTTCGACGGCGCCGGCGGCGAGCAGGGCCTCGCGGACCTGATCGCGCTCGGCGACCGGGACGATCAGGTCGACCCCCTCGCCGCTGCGCAGGGCGACCGACTCGACCGCGCGCGCGATCTCCGTCGCGCGGGGGCCGATCAGGGACAGCAGCGTGTGCCCCTCGCTCTCGTCGCCGACCTCGACCTCGCGGCCGATCTTGTACATCTGCAGGTGGCGGTTGGCCGCGGCCAGCCCCTCCGGCTCGAGGTCGAGCCAGAGCTCCGGCCCCTCGCCCGGCCGCAGCACCCGCATGTCGGCCTGCATGCGGCCCTTGCGGTCGAGCAGGGCGGCGTAGATCCACTCGCCCGGCTCGATCGCCTCGGTGTCGTTGGTGAGCTGGCCCTGCAGGTACTCCGCCGCGTCCGGCCCGCCGACGATCAGCAGGCCGCGGTCCGGCCGCTCGACCAGGCCGCATTCCTCGCGCAGCTGCCGGTACTGCCCATCCAGCTCGATGGTGGGAGAGACGTTCACCTGAGGGATTCTAGGAACCGCTGTTTTAGATGAATCGAAATCCGCTTTTAGATGTGTCAAAATCACCGCCGATGGAGAAGCAGGCGAAAGAGCACGGGATCAGCCGCAGGCGGCTGCTGGGTGGCGCGGCGCTGGCGGCGCCCGCCGTCGCCGGGCTCGCCGGCCTCGCCGGGGTCGGCGAGGGCGACCG
>DATHFL010000108.1:0-7238 GCA_035318125.1 Solirubrobacterales bacterium
TTTGAAGGGGAAGGCAACCGACGGCGTTGGCCGCCATTGGTGGCTGCAACTTGCCGCCGAAGACTTGAAGAGTCACCAGCTACCGGAACCGTGCGGGGGATACACCAAGCCAGCTCCTTGGTAATGCATCGTTGGCTGCTCAGGTCCGAGGGCTATCCATCTGACTTTCCCCGCCATTTGCGTATAATGGGCGACCTAGACCACCCGGTCCCTCGTGGGCCGGGTTTTTTTTGCTCCGCCAGCAGGCATCATTGACCTGGTCGCAGATCGGTCACAGAATCGCCGCAAACGGCTCTGGCAAGCGGCGGCTCGTCGTTCTACGAAACCGAAGGTCACAGGTTCGAATCCTGTCAGGCGCGTTCCGCTGTGCTCCGGGCGATGCCGCGGAGCGCAGGACGGTTCCCGGGACGTTCCAGGCGGTCTCGGTCTCCTTCTGGTCCCGTCTGCCGTCCTAGGCTGCTTCTTCCATTGGTCCGTCATAGAAGGCGACTAACGCTTCGATGATGTCTTCGAAAGTGGAGGCAGATCTCTGCCATGAGTTCGTGATGATGTCTGCTACCTGCATGGCTTTACTCGCCGGTTCGTCGGCACGACGCAGAAGTCGGTCAAAGCGATCTACGAGCCACTCTGAGTCAGGCTCGTGCGTTAGCTGCAGCAGGCCAATTGGGACCACCATGGCTTTGATTTCGTCAATGGACCGCCCCCGTTCAGCGAGGAGCTTGATCAGCTCCGCTACAACCACGGGCCGTAGCCCTTTCATCTGAGGTTGGGTCCGTACCCAGCCGGCAACGTCTTCGAGGTCAGATGCCGAACTCTCGGTCTTCAATGACGCATAGGTGAGCTTCTTTTCGATGCGGACACCTTGTGCAAATCCCCAGGCTAGAAACGCCACGACGTTTACGGCGGCAAGGAGAAACAGGCCAACCCACTTCAACGATACGAGGGTGAAGGCAAGACCCACGATCTCGAAAATCGAAATAAGAGCGCTGGTGAAGGAGTTGAACTTCAGCTTCTCACGACTGCTGAAGAGCAGCGCTAGGGAAGCCAGAAAGGCACCAATGGCAAGGGCTGTGCTCACTCCGAAGAATGATGAGCGAGAACTCGGACACGCCCAGCGAACAAGCATCGGGGTGTCAAAGCGCGCAGAGCAGTTCCAGGACTCCGCGTCCAGCATGACCAGGGGGTTAGTGTTTTTCGCTCCGGATCTTCTCCGTTGCGCTCAAAGAGCTACCTCCGACGTTGGTGCGCAGCGAGTTCGGCTAGGACATCTGCGTCGAGTTCTTCGTGGCCCTCAGCGGTAGCGTTCCACCAAGCCCGTTCATAGCGGTCGATCTCGGCCAGATCCATAAGAGGCTGTAGTCCGTCGAGCATCAGGATGTAATTCCGCAGGTGCCAGGTCGTCCGCGTATTTCCGTCGCTAAACGGGTGCACGTCGTAAATCCGGACAGCGAGGGTGTTCGCCTCAACCACGATGAACTCGACAAGCTCCAACTCGTCGGTTGGCCGATAGCGCTCACGACGCCAACTCCAATTTTCGCAGGCACTTTGCACCGCCGGCAGGATTGCCTCGACCTCGACGGCGGTGCCTTTTCGGTTCAGAACCATCTCGGTCCGGAAGCGGCCCGCATCGGCCGGGAACGTCGTCTCGAACCAGCGAAAGTGGATCTCCTGGACGAGCCGGACATCGATCGGCCAAGGAGTTTCGGAGCTCGCTACCGCTTCCAGCCACCGCAGGACGTTCTGGCCGCTGTGCTGAATCTCCTCGGCAGTTGGGAGCGGGTCGTGGTCGAACTCGGCTGATGCATCGAAAGCACCCGGCACGCTGCGCTCGCCTGTCTCGTTTCGCGCCTATGAGGAAAGCGACGTGCCCGAGTTGGCTCGCGCTTCCGCCTGGGACTTGGACGCATCTGCTAGACGCATGGCCGTTTGAGTCGAGCGCTCGATCTCGGCATCGGTCAGATCAAAGCGAGGGCGACCATTGCTTTGCAGTCGGTTCCGCCGGCCTGCTGCGAGGACCTTCAGATTGTCGCGATCCTTGGGCATGTGCCTAGGGTACTCCTGGGAACCGTCGCTACCGTCAGGGGGTCGCCGCTTGGCCTCGGATCGGTCTTCTGCTCGAACCTCGGCGCGTCGGTCAGCGATCAACCCGTCCGCCAAGCTGACACTTGGGGTGACATGGACGAACATGCCTCGGAGCCTTCGGCTGCCCCGGCAGGGTCGAGATCAAACGTCTCGTCGGGCCTCATCGACGGCGGCGACCCAATTGGGGGCCGGGGTTCCGCCCGGCAAGATCTTCCAGTTCTTCGGCAGCTCGGCCATCTCGGGTTCGGTGCTCTGTTCCGCTGGTTTCATGCCCGAGCTAAGCTAGCACCCATGCGGGATGTTTTGTCTGAGGACGTTGTGAGGGTCATCAAGCGGCAGGCGACCGATCATGGGGACGCAATCTGCGCGTTCTCGACTCACCGGACGCTGCTGGCCGTCCCATCCTCCTTGTCGATATGGAGGAGGGACGCAGCCTCTTCGATCTCGTGGCGTTGACCGACGCGCTGAGCGAAGCGCTCGGCAAGGGCATTTGGCTGGGAGGCCGAAAACGGCACTGGATCTCATGCCTGAGGCGCTGGCACGCTGAGAGGGCAGTCGTATCATGTATTGATACTTAATACGCTGATCCCAGCCCATGGTTAAGAAGGCCGACATTTATGTCCTCAGCGGCCTACTCGTTCATGACGGGGAGTGGAGCTATAGGTCGCTTGCGGATCGGCTTCATGTTCCGCATGCGGTTGTCCAGCGGGCGTTTTCGCGGACGGAGGAAGCGGGCCTCTACTCGGCGTTCCGCCGCGGGGTGCACCTTCCTCACTTCGAAGAGTTCGCTATCCACGCTCTGAGGTTTTTGGCCCCCGGACGATTGGGGCCTCTGGTACGGGGGGTTTCGGCGGCCTGGGCCGCGGTGCCGGTCAACGGTGAGATCCATTCCTCCGGCGAGGAGCCGCCGCCGGTGTGGCCCTATGCCCATGGACACGTGCGGGGTCAAGCCTTCGAGCCGTTGCACCGCGCGGCACCCGTGGCGGTCGAGGAATGGCCGGACCTGGGTGAAGTCCTAGCGTTGCTCGACAGCTTGCGGGCCGGGGACGCTCGGGTCCGGCAGGTAGCCGCTGACCTTCTCTCGAAGAAGCTGCGGGACCGATCTGCGGTCGCAAGCCGGTAGAGAATCGGCGTAGGGCCAGTGTTCCAGGGACATTCTTGAGGGGCGTACAGATCCAGCCGATGGCTGGGCAGGCAATGTCTGCGTTGACGTGCTTCCCTGACTTACTTGGGTACCTCGATTGCTTCTCGCAGCACCGTCAGGAGCTCGTCACGCGCGTCCACGCTGACGTAGTGGCCCGAGTGCTCGAGGGTGATGGTGCGCGCTTGCGGGAGAAGTCGCTTTAGGCGCTCGCTGGAGCGGCGGAGGAAGGTGGGGCTGAGGGCGGCGTCGATGATCGTCACCGGCACATCGATGCTCGCCAGGCGCGACTCGTCGACGTCCTCGGTGTCGGAGGCGTAGTCGTCGAAGACGGCGGAGGCGTTTTCGAGCAGGCGCTCGCGGCGCTGCGGCGATGCCTTCTCGTAGGCGCAGCCGCCGGTCGAGTAGCTGGAGACGTAGCGCATCCAGTGCTCCGCGCCGCGGCGCTCCCCGAACAGGCGTCGCCGCATCTGCGCCCCGAGGACGGTCCGGACGAGGCCGGCGGTGCGGCAGCTCTCGATGTTGAAAGCGGGGTCGAGCAGGACCAGCGCGGAAACCAGGTCGGGTCGTTCGAGCACCAGCGGGAGGGTGACCATCGAGCCGCCGCTGTAGCCGACCAGCACGGCTGGCGCGGCGTCCAGGGCCTCGATCAGCGCTTCGGCGTCGGCGCGGTGCTGGCGCCAGTCACGCGGCGAGGCGCTCGAGGCGCCGTAGCCGCGGCGGTCATAGGCGATCAGGCGGCAATCCCTCGCCAGCGGCGCCAGGTCGTCGGCCCAGATCTCCCCCGAAGTCCCGACGCCGTGGACGAAGACGAGCGGCGGACCGGAGCCCGTGTCCGTGTACGAAAGCCGACGCCCGTCGATCTCGAGGATCTCCACAGGACGACTCTAATCTTCTCGTCCTCGCCAGCAGTAAGAGGGCCTATTCTCCTCGTATCATGTATTGATACCCGATACACTGCAATGGCTCATGCTCAAGGAGTCCGATATCTACGTGCTCTGCGGCCTGCTTGTTCACGACGGAGAGTGGAGCTACAGAGCCCTCGCCGACCGCCTGCACGTCCCGCATCCTGTCGTCCAGCGTGGGCTTTCCCGGGCGCAGGACGCGGATCTGTATGCGGGGGGGCAACGGGAGGTTCACGTTCCCCACTTCGAGGAGTTCGCGCTCCACGCGCTGCGTTTCGTCGCTCCGGCCCGATTGGGTGCGCTCGTGCCGGGGGTTCCCGCCGCATGGGCGGCTGAACCGATGGTGAGCGTGATCCGCTCCTATGGCGATGACCCGCCGCCCGTGTGGCCTTATGCGCGCGGTTGGGTGCGAGGCCAGGCCATCGAGCCGCTTCATGCGGTTGCTTCGGAGGCCGTGGCGAGCTGGCCGGAGCTTGGTGAGATTCTGGCGCTGCTCGACAGCCTGCGGGCCGGCGACCCGCGTGTCCGACACGTGGCCGAGAACCTTCTTACGCGCCTGCTGCGCGACCGGGCCAGGGAGAAGGAACGCTGAGCGCGCTGCAGCTAGAGATCGCCGCCGAATTGCTTGGCCCGGTTCTGGATGATGTCGTCTTCGTCGGGGGCGCCACGGTCCACCTCTGGCTTACCGAGCCCGGCGCGCCTCCCGCTCGCGCCACCGAGGACGTCGATGTCATCTGCGAGGTCCCCAGCCGTGCCGAGTACTACCGGCTCGGCGAGAAGCTACGCGAGCGAGGCTTTCATGAGGCGGTGGGCGCGCCGGTTCTGTGCCGCTGGCGGAGTGCTGAGCCTCAACTGATCTTGGACGTCATGCCAACCGACCCCGACATTCTCGGCTTCTCCAACCCCTGGTACGGAGAGGCAATTGCGACTGCGGCGACCATCGCTCTCGACTCGGGTGCTGCGATCCGGGCGGCAACCCCGGTGCTGCTTATGGCCACCAAGCTCTGTGCCTGGAAGGGACGGGGTAGGGGAGACCTGCTGCGAAGCCTGGATGTCCACGACGTGCTGACGCTGGTCGATGGCCGCCCGGAACTTATCGATGAGATTCAAGATGCTTCGTTAGCTCTCCGCACCTACATTCGAGACGAGCTGAGCGAGCTTCGAGCAGAGCCCTACTTCGACCACGCGACCGAGGGTGCCACCGCCTCCTACGGACCGGTCGGAGCCGAGCGCGCCCGCCTCGTCCGAGATCGCGTCCAGGAGCTGCTCTCCTGATAGGTGCAACGCGGGTCGATCCGGCCGGCGGCCTAGGGTGCCCCCGTGCTGATTGCGACCCGATCTCGGCTTCTCGCGACCTCTGGCCTCCTTATGGCCTTCGCTCTCTGTGCGCTGCTCCTCGGCACGCTGGCGAACGCGGGGTCCGAGCCGACGGCGATCCGCAGCGCGCTCGCCCAGACCGGCGCGGTGAAGGGGGCGCCGGGGCGGACGATGGTGCTGAGCCGGGTGGAGGTCGAGCCGGGGGCGAAGCTGGCGCTTCACCGTCATCTCGGGACGCAGATAGCGCGGATCGAGTCCGGCACCCTCACCTACACCGTGCGCAGGGGCTCGGCGGCGGTGAGGGAAGGCGAGGCCGACCAGCATCCGCGCCTCGTCCGCCGTATCGGCACCGGTCAGACCGCCCGCATCCGTCCCGGCCAGTGGCTGGTCGAGCAGCCCTCCGACATCCACGAAGCCGCGAACCGCGGCAGCACCCCGGTCGTCATCTACCTGGCGACGCTGCTGGAAGACGGAGCCCCGCCCGCCACCCCGGTCACCCTCCCCTGACGGTCCGCCTCAGCGCCTGAGCAGGCGGGCGAGGGAGTTGCGCAGGCGCCAGCTGCGGCTGTTGACGACGCCGGCGAGGGTGGCGTGGACCTCGCGGTTCTGCTGCTCCACGGCCGCGACCGCGGTGCGCAGTTCGGCGAGCTCCCTGGCCTGCTCGGCGACGGTTGCCTCGGCCGCGGCGAGCTCGGTCGAGACCTGCCCCTCGCGCTCGGCCAGCCAGCGGCAGTAGTCATCGACCAGCTCCCGTTCGCCGGCGCGCAGCGCCGCCTCGACCGCGGGCGCGACCGCGAAGCCGTCTTCGCCCTCCACCACCGGCCCCTCGACGCCGGTGAAGGGTCGCTCTGCCTGTGCCGCTGGGCCCGGTCGCTCCTCCGAGCCGAGTCGCTCGGCCCGCGCCCGGGTGAGCGAGTGCGCCGCTCCCACCGCCGCCCTGACCGTCTCCGGATCGTGATCGGCCGGCGGCGGCGCCAGCTCTCGCATCAGCGCCCCCCACTTGGCGACGAAGCGAGGACCGTTGCGCTCGAGCAGGAAATGCCGCAGCTGCGGGCCGGTCAGGGGCGAGTTGGGACGGCGGTCGAAGGTGCCGCCCGCGTGCACCACCCGCGAGGCGGGCACGCTGAGGACCGGCCGGCCGGAGCTCCGGATCGCGGTCGAGACGTCGATGTCCATGAAGACCGCCGGGTGGAAGCGCTCGTCCCAGCCGCCGACCGCGCGCACGGCCTCGCGGTCGACCAGCATCGCCGCCCCGCTCAGCATGTCGGCCGGCGTCGGCTCGCTCGCCGCCGCGACCTCGGGCGCGGTCGCCGCGTTCAGCGGCAGGTGGCTCGCGTCCGAGAAGAGGGCCCAGCCGCAGTTCTGGACGCTGCCGTCGCCGTTGAGGAGGCGGCTGCCGACCGCGCCGGCGCCGCTCTCGTCCATCGTCTCGCAGAGCGGCCGCAGCCAGCCCGGCTCGGGCTCGCTGTCCTCGTGCAGCGTCGCCAGCCGCGGCGCCCTGGCCACCGCGGCGCCGAGGTTCCAGCCGACGCCGGGACCCGCGTTGGCGCGGCAGGCGATCGCCCGCGCGCCCGTGGTCGACCTGCGGACCAGCTGCTCGAGCTCCTCGTCGGGGTCGTTGAGCAGCACGATCGTCTCGCAGGCGACATCGCCGTCGGCGGCGGCCAGCGCCCGCAGGCAGCGCTCGGCCAGCTCCGCAGCGCCGTCGAGGAGGACGATCGCGGAGACCTCCGGATCGCGAGCTGCGGGCAGGCGAATCACCGCGGCCAGCGTACCTGCCGCTTTCCATACCG
>DATHFL010000109.1:0-6753 GCA_035318125.1 Solirubrobacterales bacterium
GGAGGGCATACCCGCCCCTCCCCCACACGCCCCTAAGAGTCCCGCGCGAGCACGTCGGCGGGGCCCTCGATCCAGATCCGCACGTGGTCACCCGGGTGCCAGGCGGGGAAGCCGAGGCGGCGAACCTTGACCGTGCTCCCCGAGGGCAGTTCCAGCTCGACCAGCTGGTCGTGACCGTAGAAGCTGCGCGAGACGACGGTCGCCTTCTGGCCGCGGCGGTCGGCCGGCTCGATCGTCGCGATCGCCAGCGACTCCGGGCGCACCAGCACGTCGACCTCGCCGCTGAGGCCCTCGTGGTTCGGCAACTGGCCGAGCTCGCACTCGATCGTGCCATTCACCGCCTTCCCGGGCAGGACCTCGATCTCGCCGAGGAAGCCGGCGACCCAGCGACTCGCGGGCCGCGAGTAGACGGCCTCGGGCGTGTCCGCCTGTTCGACCCGCCCCTCGTTGACGACCGCGACCAGGTCGGCGACGCTCAGCGCCTCCTCCTGGTCGTGGGTGACGAAGACCGAGGTCAGCTTCTGCTCGGCGAGGATCTCGCGCACCTCCTCGCGGACCCGCGCCCGCAGGCCGGCGTCGAGGTTGGAGAAGGGCTCGTCGAGGAGCAGCGCCCGCGGCTCGGCGACGAGGGCGCGGGCGAGCGCCACCCGCTGCTGCTGGCCGCCGGAGAGCTCGTGCGGGTTGCGCTTGCCGAGGCCGGCGAGGCCGACCGCCTCCAGCGCCGACTCGACCTTGGCGCGATCGGGCCGCCGCCCCAGCGCGTAGCCGACGTTGCCGGCGACGTCCATGTGGGGGAAGAGCGCGTAGTCCTGGAAGACCATGCCGATGCGGCGGCGCTCGGCCGGGACAGAGCGGCCCGGCCCCTCGACCTCCTTGCCGCCGATCTCGATCGTCCCCGCGTCGGGGCGCTCGAGGCCGGCGATCAGCCGCAGCGTCGTCGTCTTGCCGCAGCCGCTGGGGCCGAGCAGGGCGCAGATCGAGCCCTCGGGGACGTCGAGGTCGAGCCCGTCGACCGCGACCACGTCTCCGAACGCCTTGCGCAGCCCGCGCAGGCGCAGGCCGGGGGTGGGATTCGCCTCGTCGTACTCCATCAGCAGGGGAATCCATAAGATTAGGGCAACCTAACCGTCGTTCATGCCCCGCCCCTCCCCACATCCCTCGCGGCTGCTCGCCGCCCTGCTCGTCTTCGCCGCCTTCCTCGGCGCCGGTTGCGGCTTCAGCACCGAAGACAGCGGCGGCGGCACGAACGAGCCGGAGACCGAGGGGATCACGCTCTACTCGGGCCGCATCCCGGCGGCGATCGGCCCCGCCGTCGACATGCACGAGGCCGAAGCCGGCCGCGACGTCCAGGTCCGCTTCGCCGAGACCGCCGACCTCGCGGCGACCCTGATCGAGGAGGGCGACGCCTCCCCCGCCGACGTCTTCTTCGCCCAGGAGCCGGGGGCGATCGCCGCGGTCGCCGAAGCCGGCCTGCTGGCGAAGCTGCCGCAGGACGTCCTCGACCGCGTCCCCGCCCGCTTCCGCGACCCCGAAGGGCGCTGGGTCGGCGTCACCGGCCGCGCCCGCGTGATCGCCTACAACCGCGACGCCGTCGAGGAATCGGAGCTGCCGCCCTCGCCGTTCGGGCTGACCGCGCCGGAGTGGAAGGGCCGGGTCGGCTGGAGCCCCGCCACCTCGAGCATGCAGGAGTACGTGACCGCGCTGCGCGCCCGCTACGGCGACGCGCGCACCAAGCGATGGCTGGAAGAAATGGTCGACAACGGCGCCGTCTCCTTCCCCGACAACGTGACGATCCGCGACGCGATCGCCAAAGGCGAAATCGACGTCGGCCTGATCAACCACTACTACGTCGCCCAGGCGATCGCCGAAGGCGGCCCCGGCTATCCCGTCGCCGTCTACTTCCCGCCCGGCGGGCTGGGCTCGCTGATGCTGCTGACCAGCGTCGGCGTGCTCGAATCGAGCGACCGCGAGCCGGAAGCGCTCGAGTTCGTCCGCTCGCTGCTCTCGCCGAAGTCGCAGGCGTTCTTCACCACGAGCTCGAAGGAGTACCCGCTCGCCCGCGGCGTCGAGCCCGACCCCTCGCTGAGCGTCCCGATCGGCGAGATCCCCGTCTCCGACTCCAGCCTGGTCGACCTCAAGGAGCTGCAGGGGACGATCGACCTGATGAAAGAAGCCGGGGCGCTCTAGTGGGCGCGCCGCGCGGGAAGGACTGATGGCCGCGGCGCGCCGGGCGCCGGCCTGGCTGCTCACCACGGGTGCGCTGGTCGGCGCCGCCGCCGTCCTCCCCGCCGCCTACCTCGTCGTCGTCATCGCCGGCGACCTCTCGGCGGCGCTGGAAACGGCGCTCTCCTCGCGCGCCCTGGAGACCCTGCTGCGGACCGCGGCGCTGACCGCCGCCGTCGTCCTCGCTTCGATCGCCCTGGCGCTGCCGGTCGGCTGGCTGACCGTCCGCACCGACCTCCCCGGCCGCCGCATCTGGGCGGTCCTCTGCACCCTGCCGCTGGTCATCCCCAGCTACGTCGGCGCCTACCTGCTGGTCGCGGCGCTGGGGCCGAACGGGATGCTGCAGGAAGCGCTCGGGGTCGAGCGGCTGCCCTCGATCTACGGCTTCTTCGGCGCCTGGCTGGTGCTGACTCTGTTCACCTTCCCGCTGCTGCTGATCCCGCTGCGGGCGACCCTGCGGCGGATCGACCCGCAGCTGGAGGACGCGGCGCGGGCGATGGGGCGCCGGCCGCTGGAGGTCTTCCGGACGGTCGTGCTGCCGCAGCTGCGGCCGGTGATCGCCGCCGGCTCGTTGCTCGTCGCCCTCTTCACGATCAGCGACTTCGGCGCCGTCTCGATCCTCCGCTACCAGTCCTTCACCAGCGAGATCTACGTCGCCTACCAGTCGAGCTTCGACCGGGTCGCCGCGGCCGCCCTCGGCGCCGTCCTCGTCGTCGCGATGCTCGGCCTGCTCCTGGTCAGCTCGCGGGTGCGCGGCTCGCGGCCCGTCCACCGGCTCGGCCCGGGGACGCTGCGCCCGACCCAGCCCTACCGGCTCGGCCGCTGGCGCTGGCCGGCGCTCGCCTTCTGCTCGCTGGTCGTCCTCGTCGCCTTCGTGCTGCCGGTCGGCGTGCTCGTCTACTGGGCCTCGAAGGGGATCTCGACCGGCAGCACCTCGCTGAGCACGGTCGCCGCGCTGGGCGGGAACTCGCTGCTGATCGCCGCCTGGGCGGCAGCGCTGGGGGCGCTCGCGGCGCTCGCCGTCGCGGTGCTGGCGGTGCGCTACCCCTCGCGGACGGCGCGGCTGGTCGAACGCCTCGCCCATGCCGGCTACGCCCTGCCCGGGATCCTCGTCGCGCTCGGCCTCGTCTTCTTCGCCACCCGGGCGGTGCCGGCGCTCTACCAGACGATCGCCCTGCTGGTCTTCGCGATCACGATCCACTACCTGCCGCTGGCGATCGGCCCGATCGCCAGCTCGCTGGTCCAGCTCTCGCCGCGGATCGAAGAGGCGGCGCGGGGGATGGGGCGCGGGCAGGCCGAGGTCTTCCGCACGATCACGATCCCGCTCGCCCGCGGCGGGATGATGGCCGGCGCCGCGCTCGTCTTCCTCAACGCGATGAAGGAGCTGACGGTGACGCTGATCCTCTCGCCGATCGGCTTCAAAACGCTGGCGACCGACATCTGGACCCAGACCACCTACGGCTTCTACGAGGCCAGCGCGATCCCGGCGCTCGTCCTGCTGGCGGTGGCGGCGATCCCGGTCTATCTGCTCAGCGAGCAGGGCGCGGCGCCCCCTTGAGCCGCCCCCCCGCGCGGGTGCGGTTCGGCCCGGGACCGGCGCTGGCGGTTGCGCTGGCGCTCGCCGCCGTCTCCCTCCTCCTCCCCTACCTCCCGGTCTACGACCCCTGGGCCTGGCTGGTCTGGGGACGGGAGCTGCTGCACGGCAGCTTCGAGACCGCGAGCGGCCCCTCCTGGAAGCCGCTGCCGGTGCTGGTCGACGCGCCACTCTCGCTGCTCGGCGACGCGGCGCCGCGGGGCTGGCTGCTGGTCGCCCGGGCCGGCTGGGTCTGCGCGCCCCTGCTGGCGGGGCTGCTGGCGGCGCGGCTGAGCGGCGCGGAAGCCGGGCGCTGGCGCTGGGTCGCGGCCGCGGTCGCGGCCGGCTCGATGGCGCTGACCGGCGACTCCTTCACGCCTCCGCTGCGCCAGTTCACCGGCGGGCTCTCCGAGCCGCTGCTGGTGGCGCTGGTCCTCGGCGCGATCTGGGCGGCGCTCGACGAGCGGCCGGGATGGGTGCTGGGCCTGGGAATGGCGGCGGCGCTGCTGCGGCCGGAGGTCTGGCCCTTCCTCGGGGTCTGGGCGTTCTTCGCCGTGCGGGAGCGGCCGGGGCTGCGCCCCGCCGCGATCGCCGTCGCGGTCCTGGTCCCGCTGGCCTGGTTCGTCCCCGACCTCATCGGCGCCGGCAACCCGCTTGAGGGCGGCGAAACCGCCCGCGCCGGCGGCGTCGAGCCGCTCGACGCGCTCAGGGTGCTGGGACGAGCGCTGGCGGCGCCCCTCGCCGCGTGCTGGATCGGGCTCGCACTTCTGCTCTGGCAAGGCGCCTTTGTCAACCAATGGTTTGCCAAAGCGCCTCGCGCCACCAACCCCGACCGCACCCTGGCGATCCTCCTCGCCGGTGCCGGCGCCTGGGTGATGCTGGTGGCGCTGATGGCGATCGGCGGCTTCGCCGGCCTCCCCCGCTTCCTCGCCCCGGCGACCGCGGTCGTGGCGATGGCCGGCGCCGTCGGCATCGCCCGCGCCGGCGCCTTCGCAACAGGGTCCGCCGGACCTTTTGCCCGCTATGCGAAGCAAAGGGCAGGCGCACCCCTGGTATCCCGCGCGCTGGTGGCTGCGGCGCTGGTGCTAGCCGCCGGCGGCGTTGCCCTGCGAGCGGCTCAGATCCCGGGGGACCTGGATGTGGTCGAGCGGCAGACCTCGTCCCTCGAAGACCTCTTCGACCTCGTCGAGGGGACCGGCAGCGCGCCGCTGCTCGCCTGCGGCGGCACCGTGAAGATGACCCAGGTGCGACAGCAGACGGCGCTGGCCTGGAAGCTCGAAGAACCGATCTCCGCCGTCCCGGTGCGGCGGAAACCCCGCTACGGCGTCGCGCTCTCGACCAAGCCGCTGCCCGGCGGGATCGTCGTCGCCCGCTCGGGACGCTGGCGCGCCACCCGCCTCCCCTGCCCCTCCGGCTACTCGGCGGCGGTTGCCGCGCTCAGTCGCTGAGGTCGGCCAGCGGCTGCGCCATCGCCGGCGTCTCCGGCGCCGCCCGGTAGGGCTGCTCCTCGGGCTCGACCCGCTCGTGGTAGGCGCTGTCGGCGTTGACCGCCCAGACGTCGTGACCGGCGCCGTCGCAGAGGTTCTCGACCGCCCGCATCGCGGTCAGCATCGAGTGATCGGAGTTGTTGTACCTGTGGAGGCCGTTGCGGCCGATCTGCTGCAGGTTGGAGAGGCCGCCGAGCCAGTCGCGGACCCGCTCGACCCGGCCGGCGTAGGCGGCGTCGTAGACCGGGTAGGCCTTGGGGACGCGGACGACGTGGCCGCCCGCCACCCGCTCGGGGTCGACCAGGCCGAGCGCCGCCACCTCGCGGCGGCCGAGCTCGACCAGCTCCTCGTCGGCGGCGCCCCAGAGCTCGTCGCCCTCGAAGCAGAAGTACTCGAGCCCGAGGCAGGAGCGGCGCGGGTCCGGCGTCATCCACGGGCTCCAGGCGCGGAAGTTCTGGATGCGGCCGACGCGGACGCCGGGGTCGTGGACGTAGATCCAGTTGTCGGGGAACGGCGGCTCCCCCTCGATCGGCAGCGCCACGGTGAGGAAGTCGCGGTAGCGGAGCCCGGCGGCGCCCTCCGTCACCTCCCGCGGCGGCGCCGGCTCGGCGACGCCGGCGAGGGTGCGCAGGGGGATCGAGGAGATCGCGGCCGAGACCTCGACCCGCTCGCCGCCGGCCTGGACGGCGGTGACCCGGCCATCGACGTGCTCGATCGCTTCCACCCGCGCCCCGAGGCGCAGCTCGCCGCCGCCCAGCTCGACCCGCCGCGCCATCTCCTCCCACATCTGCCCCGGGCCGAGGCGCGGGTAGCGGAACTCGCCGATCAGGCTCTTCGGCCCCTCGCCCCCGCCGCCGGGCAGGGCGGCGCGCAGCGCGCTCCAGAGCGAGAGGCCGGCGATCCGCTGCGCCGCCCACTCGGCCCGCAGCTCGTCCGTCCCCACCCCCCAGACCTTTTCGGTGTAGGTCTTGAAGAAGAGCTCGAAGAGGCGGCGGCCGAAGCGGGAGCTGACCCATTCCTCGTAGCTCTCCTCGGCGCCCTTCCGGCGCAGCTGGGCGCGGGCGTAGGAGCCGAGGCTGCGGACCAGCTCCAGCGGCCCCACCTTGGCGAGGACGTCGGCCGGGCGCAACGGGTACTCGATGAAACGCCCGCGCCAGTAGATGCGGGAGAGCCGCGGGCGGACCAGCAGCTCGGGGCCGAGCAGCTCCTCCCAGAGCGCCTCCACCTCGGCGCTCTTGGTGAAGAAGCGGTGGCCGCCGAGGTCGAAGCGGTAGCCGTCGCGGCAGACCGTGCGCGCCAGCCCCCCGACCTGGTCGTCGGCCTCGAAGACGACCACGGGGAGGCCGCGCCCGACCAGGCGGTACGCGGCGGTGAGGCCGGCCGGCCCGGCGCCGAGCACGGCCACGGGGAGGGAGTCGGGGCTGGGGGGAGTCGTCATCGGGGCGCGAGATGGTATTAGGTATCCCTAAT
>DATHFL010000110.1:0-7593 GCA_035318125.1 Solirubrobacterales bacterium
CCCGGCAAGGCCGAGGCCGGGAGCGCCTTCCTCTTCGTGGAGTGCAAGGCGCCCGCCGACTACGACCGCGACATGCAGTACGTCGACGGCCAGCTCTTCCGCCTCTCGCTGCAGGAGGTTCCTCGGCCCCGCTACCTCGTCTACTTCACGGTTGCTCTGAAAGCGGGCGAGCTACGGCCGCGCAATCTCGTCATCGACACCGAGGCCCACGGCGACTACGAGGCCTGGGACGCCGCCGGCCAGCCGCTCCTCGACGTCATCCCGGGGCGGTACGGGAAGGCGGGCAAGCGCAAGTTCGGCAACGTGCCGGAGCCGACCGGCGAGCACGAGCCCCTCGACAGGGCGGTCACCCCGGAGGTCTTCCACCGGCTCCAGGCCGAGCTCCACGACGTGATCTGGGGCGGCGGCGGGACCAACAACAACGAGGTCTTCGTCTACATCGCGAAGCTGATCCTGGCGAAGATCTTCGACGAGCGGGCGACGCCGGACGGGCGGCCCTATGACTTCCAGCGCTATGAAGGCGAGGCCCTGCGGGACCTGACCGACCGCCTCAACGCCCTCTACACGGAGGCGGAGCGCGAATACCTGGCACTTGAGAAAGACGTGCACGTGGAGTCCGGCAAGCGGAGGCCCAAGAAGGCGGACGCCTTCGACACCTCCCGGATCTCCGCCGAGAAGCTGGCCTACGTGGTCGGGCGCCTGGAAGGGATCTCGCTGACCGAGAACGTCCACCCCGGCGACCTCCTGGGCGAGTTCTTCGAGCAGATCGTCGCCACCGACTTCACCCAGACCAAGGGCCAGTTCTTCACCCCGATGAAGATCGTCCGCTTCGTGCTGGAGCTCTGCGGCGCGGTCGAGGAGGCGCGGACCGCCCTGCTGGCCGATGGCGACGGCGACGGGAGGCCGCGGCTCCCCTACGTGATCGACCCCTCCTGCGGCGCCGGCGGCTTCCTGATCGAGTACCTGCGGCAGGTGAACGGCGCGCTCGGCGCCGGCGAGGCCTGCGAGGGGCGGGAGCGGCGCCTGCGCGACCTGCACGAGCTCTGGTTCGGTGGGTCGGGAAGCCGCTGGGCGGAAACGTTCCTCTTCGGGATCGAGAACAACTACGACCTCGGGCTGGCGGCGAAGATCAACATGGTCCTGCACGGCGCCGGCGCCACCAACACCCTGATCGCCTCCGGGCTCGCCCCCTTCGAGCATTACGCGAGCGAGGACGGCGGCGTCCTCGCGCGGGTCGAGCGGAGCGCGGGCCCGTCCGCATACGCCGGGCCCCGGAACGAGCAGTTCGACCTCGTCGTCTCCAACCCCCCGTTCTCGATCAAGCTCTCCAGCGATGAGCGCAACGTCGCCGCGGCGACGTTCTGGGAGCTGCCGGTCGGCGTCAGCGAGGCCCTCTTCGTCGAGCGCTGGTACCAGCTGCTGCGCCCGGGCGGGAGGTTCTGCTGCATCGTCCCCGAGTCGCTGCTGGACACCGGCCAGAACCAGCGGATCCGCCTCTTCCTCCTCGCCCACTTCCGCATCCGCGCCGTCGTCTCCCTCCCCTACGACGCCTTCCGGCCGTTCACCAGCACGAAGACCGCGATCGTCTTCGCCGAGAAGCGCGGCGCGGCGGAAACCGAGGCCTGGCGAGCGGCGCTGGAGGAGGTCGAGGGAGAGATGCCGGCGGCGCCCGAGCACGAGCAGGTGGCGGCGGCGCTGCAGCGGCTGGGCTGGGACGCGGAGGAGATCTTCATGGCCGAGCCGCGCGAGGTCGGCTACAAGCGCCGCAAGAACCTCTCCGACCTGAGCCGCCCCAACGACCTGATGGACGAGTCCGGAAAGGGGGGCGACAGCGTGCTCGCGCGCTGGCGCGAGCCCTCGGCCCCCTCCGATCCGGTCCTCGGCTTCCGCACCACGCTCGGCGCGGTCGCCTCGCGCGCTGGCCTGCGGCTGGACCCCAAGTACCGCTGGCTCTGGGACTTCCAGGAGGGGCTCGTCTTCGGCGATGCCGAGGAGGCGCGGCCGCTGGGGGAGACGCTGGCGATCGTCCGCCTCGGCAAGGTCCGCAAAGGCGAGCTGGTGCAGGAGACCGAGGTGATCGACCTCGACCAGGTCGAGAGCCGCCAGGCGCTGCTCGCCGAGGAGGTACCGAGGCTGTACGAGATCGGCTCCGACAAGGTCGCCTTCGCCGGCGCCGAGCTGCTCTTCTCCAAGCTCGAACCGCACCTGGGGAAAATCCTCGTCTCGCCGCCGCCCGACGCTCTGGGCTCGACCGAGTGGGTGGGCCTGCGGCGGACGGTCGAGACCCCGCTCTTGGTCGTCGCCTACGTCCTCATGCTGCCCGCGATGCGCGAGGCCTACCGGCGCCTGCAGGCCGGCAAGCGCCACGCCCGCCTCTCACCCGAGGAGCTCCTCGACCTCCGCGTCGCCGTCCCCGCGGGCGAGGCGGCCGAACGGCTCGCCGAGCTCCTCGCCGCCAAGCGCGGCGAGATCCTCTCCCTGCGCCAGCTGGAGCAGCAGGTGCGAAGCAGCATGGACGCGGCGCTCTGCGCCACCGACCCCGCCTCGACGGCAGGTGTTTGACCACGATCTGGAAAGAGGCCCCGACATGCGCGCGATGGCTTTCGTCTGGGGCGTGACCCTCGTCGGGGGGATCGCCTACTTCTCGATCATCGGCCTCACCCACCACTGATGCCGGCGAAGAGGTTCGTCAAAGAGAACTCGCTGTCCCTCTTCTTCCTGACGATCTTCCTGCTCGCGCTGGCCGGGCAGGCGATCGCCGGCCACAACCTCTACAACGAGGAAGCGCTCGCCCACAGGGAGAGCACGATCGGCCTCTGGCGCTACCTCACCTCCTCCAGCTTCGGCCAGGCGGTGATGGAGAACTGGCAGTCGGAGTTCCTCGCCGTCGGCTCCTTCACCGTCCTCGCCGTCTACCTGCGCCAGCGGGGCTCGCCGGAGTCGAAGCCGGTCGGCGCGCCCACGCACGACGCCACCGGGGAAGAGGGCTGAGCTCCTCGAGGCTCGGCCTCCTGCTGTAGAAGTACGGCGTGCTGATCGACGGCCTTCCGCTCGCGGACCCGGCGCCGCCGCTGAACGACCTGCTGCGGGTGGGGCTCGACGCCGCCCCCGACGAGCCGGCGCTGGTCTCGGCGGTGCGCTCGATGAGCTGGCGCGAGCTGGAGGAGGAGGCCGAGCGGCTGGCGGGCGGCTACCGCGCGCTGGGGCTGGAGCCGGGCGACCGGATCGCCTCGCTGATGCCGAACCGGATCGCCCTCGTCGTCCACTACCTGGCCTGCTTCAAGGCGGAGCTGGTCGCGACGCCGCTCAACTACCGCTACACCCACCGCGAGATCGACCACGCGCTGGAGGTCAGCGGCGCCCGGGCCATGCTGGCCCATGTCGAGCGGCACGAGGACGTGGCGGCGAGCCGGCTCGCCGGCGAGCTGCCGCTGGGCGTCGTCGCCTACGCCGACCCCGAGGGGCCCGGCGCGGTCGAGGACGTCGACTGGCCCCACGACTTCGACCGGCTGCTCGAGAGCGAGCCGCTACCGCCGCGCCCGCAGCCGGACCCCGCCGAGCCGGTCGCGATCTTCTTCACCTCCGGCAGCACCGGGCCGGCGAAGGGCGTGACCCACACCCGCTCGTCCCTGCGCTGGATGATCGCCAGCGCCGCCGCGGCCTTCGAGCTCGACGCCGGCGACGTCTTCCTGCCCGGCTCCTCGATGTCCCACATCGGCTCCTTCCTCTGGGCGCTCAGCACGCTCTCGGCCGGCGGCCGGGTGGTGGTGGCGCGGACCTTCGACAGCCACGAGCTGCTGCCGCTGCTGCGCGAGCAGCGGCCGACGGTGCTGGCGATGATCCCGGCGGCGCTGCTCGCCCTGGTCCGCGACCACGACCTGCAGCCGGGCGACTTCGCCTCCCTGCGCGTCTGCCGCTCCGGCTCCGACAAGGTCTCGACCGAGCTGCTGCACGAGTTCGCCGCCGTCGCCGGCTTCCCGATCGTCGAGGGGTACGGGATGACCGAGGTCGGGCTGGCGACCCTCAACCCGCCCTCGGGGGTCGTCAAGCAGGGCTCGATCGGGCGGCCGATCAGCGGCTTCAGCATCGCCCTGCGCGGCGAGGGCGGCGAGCCGGTTGGGGCGGAGGCGGTGGGGCAGATCTTCATCCGCACGCCGGCGCGGATGGCCGGCTACTGGGAGGCGCCGGAGGCGACCGGGGAGGTGCTGCGCGAGGACTGGATCGACTCCGGCGACCTCGCCCGCGCCGACGAGGACGGCTACCTCTGGTTCTTCGGCCGCAAGAAGCAGGTGATCGTCCACGACGGCTCCAACATCAGCCCCTACGAGGTGGAGGGCGCCCTCAACGAGCACCCGGCCGTCGCCCTCGCCGGCGCCGTCGGTGTCCACGACACGGTCCACGGCGAGAACGTGCGCGCCTACGTGACCCTGCGCGAGGGCGCCGAGCGGCCGACCGCGGCCGAGCTGATCGTCCACTGCCGCGAGCGGATCGGCTACAAGGCCCCGGAGGAGATCGTCTTCCTCGAAGAGATGCCGCTCAACCCGACCGGCAAGATCGACCGCGCCGGCCTCAAGCGGATGGCCGAGGACCACCTGCACCCGCACGGGCTGGACCAGCGCCGCCCGCCCGGTCTTCGATGATCTTGGAAAAGACGCGTATGCTGTCGCGACTTACCAAGGGAGACTCGGGAGGTATCTGAATAATGCGCCGCACGCTTTCGCTCGTTGTCGTTTCCGTCATCGGCCTCGTCGCCGCGATGGCCTGCGCTGGTGTCGTGAGCGCCTTCCCGGTCGCCCATTCGAGCGGGCAGTCGAGCGCTGCGGTGGCGGGTTACTGGACCGCCGAGCGCATGCAGCGGGCCGTGCCCGCCGAACGCGGGTCGCGGGCGGTGCCGGCGGCCGCGAAGCCGAGCAAAGGCGGCGGCACGTCGACCGCGGCCAGCACCGAGGTGCCGCTGCCCTACCCGAGCGCCTACGGCAAGGTCTTCTTCACCAGCAACAGCGGCGTCAACTACGTCTGCTCCGGCTCGGCGCTCGTCAGCGCCAACGAGAGCCTGGTCTGGACCGCCGGCCACTGCGTCAACGAAGGCCCGGGCGCCTTCTACAAAAACTTCCTCTTCGTCCCGGCCTACCGGGACGGCACTGCCCCGTACGGCAAATTCGCCGCGACCGAACTGCTGACGACGTCGGGATGGCTCAGCAGCGGCCAGTGGGGAGTCGACCTCGGCGCGGCCGTCGTCGGCACCAACGCCTCCGGGCAGACGCTCTCCCAAGCCGTCGCCGAGGTGCCGATCGTCTTCGATGCGCCCCGCAACCAGGGCTACCGGATCTACGGCTATCCCGCCGCGAAGAAGTTCAGCGGCCAGCGCCTGCGCGTCTGCCAGACCGCCTGGGCACTGGACGACACCTCCGCGAGCCCGGCGACGATCGGCGCCAGCTGCGACATGACGGGCGGCTCCAGCGGCGGCCCCTGGGTGACCGCAAGCGGCGCCGTCGCCTCGGTGGTCAGCTACGGCTACCGCAGCCTCGCCAACGTCCTCTTCGGCCCGCACCTGGAGCTCGAGGCGCAGAGCCTTTACGCCACCGCGAGCACTCCCTAGGGGAGCGACTCAGTCATAACAGCGCCTCGATTGCCCGGTCGGCGCTACTTGCCGTTGCGCTCGCGGTGCGTGCACCCGGGCCAGCAGCAGGGCCGGCGCTGGCCTTCTTCCAGCTCCTCCCGGGTGCGGCGAATGCGACGCTCCCGGGTCATCTCCCGCTTCGCGTCCTCCACCCAGCAGATGAACTCGTTGCGCGCCAACGGCGTGATGTCCCTCCACGCATTGAGAGCCGCGCCGCTGGCGACCAGCGCCTCGCGCAGGTCTACAGGCAGCTCGTGCACCACGCCGCCGGGGACTCGCTGGTTGCTCACAAAACGATGGTATTCGGTCCCCGCCGCGTGGCTACGGAGGTGTCCGTGAGGCGGTTTCCCGCGATGGAGCTGGCGAATTCGAACCGCTGACCGCCTGGGTGCGATTTACGCCGCTGGCTAGTCGCCGTCCACTTGAATCCCGCATGACAAGCGGCTTTGCGCCGCTCGCGATTCGCCGCCGATCGACCCAAATATGCGCGGTTATGCGGCGATTGTCGGGGTGTTCAGGCAGAAACGCTGATTTCTGCCTGATGGGGGCCACCAAGGGTTTGACCCTTCAAGTCAAACTCCCCCCCACGGCCGCCCATCCAGCTCTGGCGGGCAATAGGCACGCGCCATCCCTCCACAGCGCCATCCGGGATGAGCGAAGGCTTTGAGCTGGCCGGGTGCCGCTCATTCGGCGATCCAAGTTGAAGCATTGGGCCATTGGTCAATAGAGTTTCTGGCGGTGGAAGACAAGGAGGAACAAGAGTCAGCTGGTTCTGGGCCTGAGCACCCTGCCGGGAGAGGAAGAGTGCGCCTCCTTGCCGCCTACGTCACCGTCGCGGTATTGGCCCTTATCGCCATCGCCGCCGTCATCGTCCTGTCTTCCAAATCGGATTCTGTCGCCCTCGGCGATCCTCACATCAATCTAAAAAGCGGGATCACCAACTGGGTCCCCCCCGACAGCCGCGCCGGCATCGAGCTCCCCGCTTTGGAAGGACAAAGCCTCCGAAAGGCAGCACGAGCCGCCGGATGCGAGCTTCGCCTGCGCCTACCAGACGAGGGCCACACCCACCTTCCCCCCAGCGCTCCAGAACCCAACTACGAGACGAGCCCACCGACGTCTGGAGATCACGTCGAAGAACAGCAGGCAGACGGCGCCTACAGCGAAACCCCTCCCCAAGTCAGCGTCGTGCACTCCCTCGAGCACGGTCGCCTCGCGATCCAGTACCGGCCCGACCTGCCCGAGCGAGCACAGCTCGAACTAATCGGCCTGTTCGACACGCTGTACGGAGGAACCCTCCTCTTCCCCAATGCCGATATGCCATACATGGTCGCAGCCACGACTTGGACGAATCTAGTGGGATGTCACACCTACCACCGAGCAAGGACGCTTGCAGCCATTGAGGCTTTCGGTAGAGCCACTTGGGGGAAATTCGGCGGCGAGCCAGTGCTCGGACTTAAACCAGCCATCGATACCCCTGTAACTCCCTAGTTACATCGCTTACTTCCCTTGCGCCCCGGGCTTGTTGCTGGCATTGGGTCCGCCGCCTTGCGTTCCCTAGTAAACACTCGCCTGCGTATACAGCGAGCCAGCTATCTCCTGCCGATATGCGCCCCCCCAACGGCCAAAGTGGCCGCCAGTTGCGCATAGAAACGGCACTCTGCCAGCGTCACGTCAGCCATAATCCCCGATCCAGCTAGCACCCCGCTCGCGAATCCGACCACACCAATGCCGTTCTTAACGGGATGCTTAGCCGCCCTAAGTAGCGATGGTATCCCTGCGAGCTTGACCCATAAATTCGAGATAAACGCCTGCAAGCCCCTTTCCGTCGCGTTGAAGTTGTCCCATACCATCTGATGCCTTGACTTGCTGCATGGTCCTCCTTCTACGCGTTCGGAAGTCCTCGGAACTCGAGGCGGCGTGGGCGTTGGCGTTGGCGTGGGCGTGGGGGTGGGACTTCGCGGGCTCGGCGGTTG
>DATHFL010000111.1:0-4789 GCA_035318125.1 Solirubrobacterales bacterium
TCGACCGGGTACTGCTTCGAGTAGGCCTGGTGGGCGTCGAAGGCGAGGCCGTGCATCGAGCCGAGGTGGCGGGCGACGATCTCGGGGTCGTTGCAGTGGACCTCCAGCACGACCATTCCGTGCCGGCGCACGTGCCGCGCCCAGCGCTCCAGGTGGGCGACGAGGTCGCGCTCGACGTCGGCGTTGGCGATCGGCGCCCCGTCGGCGTCCAGGTAGACGCCGGTCGACCACCCCGGCGCCTCGGCGTCGCCGTCGCCGCGGAAGCTGCGCTCGTGGTCGATGAAGGAGCGGATGTGGAGCCCGTCCTCGATCGCCATCCCCTGCTCGGCGAGGGCCGCGGCGAAGCCGTCGGGATCGGTGACGTCGCCGCGCAGCAGCAGCGCCGGCACTCCGTGGCGCTCCAGGTTCGCCGTCGCCTCCTCCAGCGCCGTCGGGTCGGGATCGACCCCGATCATTGTCAGCGGCTCCGTCTCCAGGTGGCGACCGCGGAGCGTCCTCTCGGCGATCAGCCGGTGCAGGTGGACGAGCCAGCTGCCCTGCCCGCAGCCCATGTCGGCGATGAAGCGCGGCTGCTCGGCGACCGGCTCGCGGTTGAAGATCTCGAGGAAGAGGTGGTCGCTGTCGGAGAAGTAGCGCTTGTGGGCGGCGGCGCTGATCCGCACGTTGAGGGCACGGTTGACGTGCCACTCCCGCTCGCCGGAGGCGGGATCGGGGACCACCGTCAGCTCGCCGCGGTAGAGCCGCGCCAGGCTGGCGAGCAGGGGCAGGTAGGTGGCGACGCCGCCGAAGTGGAGGGCGAAGGCGCGCGCCTGGGCGCCGGTCTCGGTCCAGGCGCCGCCGGGGCCGAGCCAGCCGAGGCCCGCGAGGAACTCGCGCAGGGCCTCGCCGAAGCGGTCGCCGGGCAGGTCCGGCGCGTCGGAGCCGAGCCGGTCGCTCTCGTGCAGCCACAGCATCGCCGGCACGATCAGCGCCCCCTCGAGGTGGGACTGGACCAGCTCCTCTGCCCCGGCGCGCTCGGTCGCGAGCGCGCCGGCGAGCCCGGCAAACCGCTCCACCGCATCCGCTCCCCACGGCCGCGTCCAGTCTTCGGCGCCCCCCGCCTCGAAGCCGGCGAGGAAGTGGCCGAGCTCCATGTAGCGGGAGCGCCGCTCCATCGCCCGCCGCCCCGCCTCGCTCCAGCGCAGGCAGGTGGTCGCCGGGTCGAGGGTGGGGAGCTCGGTCGCCCAGCCCGTGGCCACCAGCCCGTGGACGGCGACCCGCAGGGCGCCGAAGCCCGCTGCGTCGATCCCCGGGAGGAGCTCGGCCAGCGAGCGCTCCTCCACCAGCGAGGGCTCGAGCACCCCGACTTCGTCGAGCGCCCGCAGGGTCATGCAGAGGGTGACCCCGTCCTGGGTCAGGAACATCTGGCGGCGCATCGCCGCCCGCTGCTCCCTCACTGGCTCCCCCCGGAGTCGGGCAGCGGCTGGTTGCGCCGTCCCCTGCCGCGGAAGACCTCCCGCGGCGAGCGGTACTTGAGCCGCATCAGCGGTTTCTCGACGAAGTAGTAGCTGAGGGTCGCCATCGGCACCGCGATCACGATCTCGGCGATCAGCACCGTCCAGTAGCCCTCGCCGGAGCCGAACAGGGAGCCGAGCATCACCGCGACGGTGCCGTGCCAGAGCAGCAGGCCGTAGGAGATCAGCCCCACCCACATCAGCGCCGGGTGGCCGAGGACCCGCGCCGGCAGGCCGCGGTTGGGGTTGCCGAACACCGCCGGCAGGAAGAAGAGGAACCCGCCGGCCCCCTGGACCAGGTTCATCAGCAGGTACTCGGAGTTGTCGAAGTCGAAGACGAAGGGGGCGTCGGAGAAGGCGAGCACGGTGGCCAGGTAGACGCCGAAGCCGGCGGCCCAGCAGAGCGCTGGGTGCGTTTCGACGAAGCGGATCGGGCTCGGCTGGCGTTTGCGGTTCGAGTAGGCGACCGAGACGATCGCCAGGGCCAGGCCGAGGGCGAACCAGTAGAAGTGGCCGATGAAGCTGTAGTGGAACCAGGACTGGTCGCGAAGGTCGAGCGGGTGGCCGGCGGCCCACAGCGCCAGCACCGTCAACCCCGCCGCCAGCGCCAGCTCGATCCACATCCACTGCGCCAGGTTTCGCCCCCTGGTCAGCAGTGCGGCCAGGACGGCGTAGAAGGGGAGGGCGACGTAGAAGGTGAGGTCGATGCCGAGCGTCCACGATTGCGGCAGGCCGCAGCGGAACTCCTCGCTCGGCGGACAGACCGAGTGCAGGTGCTCGAGGTCGAGGAAGTCGGTGAGGCTGTAGAAGGCCCACCAGTTGTGGCTGAAGACGCCGAAGAGGCCAGGGAAGATCGCGAGCGCGGTGAGGGCGACCCAGTAGGCCGGGAAGAGGCGGAGGAACCGCCGCCAGGCGTAGGCGGGGACGGTCGGCGAGGCGGGCCCCCCGGCCCGGTGGGCGATCATCGGCCGGTAGAGGAGGAAGGCCGAGAGCATGAAGAAGATCGCGACGACGCCGTCCCAGCGCACCACCAGGCGGTTGGGGAGGCTCGACGTGAAGCCGCCGAAGCCGCCGGTGAAGAACCAGGCGTGGCCGACGATGATCGCGATCGCGGCGATCCCGCGGAGGCCGACGGTGAGCGGGAAGCGCGGGTGGTGGGGCGGTGGCGAGACGACGTCTTCGGAGAGGACCGCCGCCGAGGCCGAGGCGCGCGCAGCGTCCGCGCTCAAGAGGTGGCGCTCCGCACCATCGCGTCGAGGAAGTCGACGCTGCACTTCGCGAGGCCGGCGCGCTGGGCGAGGACCTGCTGTTCGGCGCCGCGGTCGGTGAGCAGTTCTTCCAGCCGGTCGGCACGTTCGAAGTCCAGCTTTCGCTGCGCCTGCAGCCACTGTTCGCCGAGGACGATGATCGGGTCGAAGGAGGCGGCGTAGACGTCGAAGCTGGCGGAGTCGGCTTCCTCCTGGAGCGCCTGCTGGTTCCGCGCCAGCTCCTTGATCAGCTTCATCCCCGGTTCGGCGAGGCCCTTCATCGTCAGCTCCCTGGCGCTTTCGTAGCCGGCTTCCTGTGCTCTCCGCCCGACCACGGACACCGCCTGCAGCATCCGCACGCAGTACAGGTTCGCCTTCGCGACCACGGGTGCCGGAGTGCTCTCGGCGGCGACACTCGTCTCACCCTGCCCGCCGGCGCTGGTGGTGCTCTCGTCCCCGCCGCAGGAGGCGAGCGCGAGCAGGCAGAGGACGAGGCCTGCGGCGATGCCGATCCGCAGCCCGTTCATGCCGGTTGCCCCTCTCTCCTGCCGGCGAGGTCGAGCAGCCAGGCAACCCCGATCGCCGCCAGCAGCAGCAGGAAGGCGTCGACCGGGAGGCGGTCGCGCGGGAGCCCGTTCAGCAGCGCGGTCGCGACCAGGGTGAGGACGGGGATCAGCCAGAGGAACAGCGGTCCGGTCGGAAAGAAGGCGCCGTCGCCGCGGCCGCGGCCGCGCTGCCGCGAGGTGACGATCGCGGCCACCCCGCAGGCCGCCAGGGCGAGGGCGAGGAGGAGTCCGGCGCGCTCGGCGGCGGGCGTGGCGCTGCCGATCCCGCGCTCGGTGACGGGATCGCCGTTGCGATCGACGACCGACCCCCCGCTCAGCTCGAACATCCGCGCCAGGTTCCAAACGAACACCTCGGCAACATAGCCGGGATGCTCCCAGGCGAAGTCCCTGGCTTCGCGGCGCAGGGTGTCGTCGACCTCGGACTCGTCGATCCCCGGCGTTTCGAACAACGGCGTGAAGCGAGGGATGGCCTGCGGGGTGCGCCAGGCGCCGTGGGTCCCGGAGTCGAAGGAGGCGGGGTTGTAGACCCCCGCGGCGGTGATCCCGGCGCTGGTCGTGACCGGGACCAGGCGATCGAATTCGGCCGCGTTGCGGACCGTCCAGGGGACGACGACGAGGGCGGCGACGGCGAGGACCAGCAGGGGCGCCCGCAGGTTGGCGAGGGTGAGGCGGACCGGCGCCACGAGCATCCCGAGCGGGATGCAGACGAGGAGCGGGGCGGCGGTGTTGCGGGTCAGCAGCGCCAAGCCGCATAACGCCCCCGCGGCGGCGGCCCAGCGCAGGGCACCGCCGGAGCGGCGGAACTCGAGCGCGCAGAGGACCGCGCCGAGCTCGAGCGGGAGGAAGAGAGTCTCCGACCACAGTTCCCGGCTCAGCAGGACGAGGGGCGGGAAGACGGCGGCGAGGGCGGCGGCGATCAGGCCGACGCGCCGCCCCCAGATTCGCCTCCCGATCAGGTAGATCAGGAAGACGGCGAGGACGCCGAGCGCGGCCCCGGCGAGACGGCCGGCGGCGCGGCTGTCGCCCGAGGTCGCGTAGACGCCGCCGAGCAGGTAGGGGTAACCGGGGCCGCGGATCGCGGTCGCTCCCCCCTGGCGCAGGTAGCCCGATTCGGGATACCCGTCCCCGGCGGCAATCGAGTGGGCGTAGTAGTCGTACTCGAAGGCGTCGTTCTGCGGCGAGTAGCTCCCGTCGGCGGCGATCACGGCGACGCGCAGCAGCGCGGCCAGGACCAGGATCGCCACCAGCGCCAGCCGGCTTCGGTCAGTCATTCCGCATCACGAGCGAGCACAAGAGAGGCCTCCCAGCGGGAGGCCTCTCTGCAAAACCGGATTTGAAAAGGGCGCGCGTTACCGCGTACCGCACATGACGTAGGTCGTCAGCGACCAGCTCGGGGAGCCCGTGGTCGCGTGGGCCGAGACGAACCAGCCGTTGACGTAGAGAGCGTGTTCGGAGGAGTCAACCGAGATGTCCGTGTTGGAAC
>DATHFL010000112.1:0-14066 GCA_035318125.1 Solirubrobacterales bacterium
GAAGCGGATCCTGATCGGCAAGGGCGGGGCGAAGATCGGCGAGATCGGCAGCGCCGCCCGCCGCTCGCTGGAGGGCGAGCTGGGCGCCCGCGTCCACCTCGAACTCAACGTCCGCGTCCGTCGCCACTGGCGCCGCGACGAGGACCTCCTCGACCGCCTCGGCATCGAGTAGCGACGCGGCGTTTACGATTCGTCGGATGTTCGCCGAAATCGAATTCGACCAGCAGGGCCTGGTGCCGTGCGTCGTCCAGGACTTCGCCTCCGGCGAGGTGCTGATGCTCGCCTACATGAGCGCCCGTTCGCTGGAGCTGACGCTGGAGGAGGGCGACCTCCATTTCCACAGCCGCTCCCGCGACGAACTCTGGAAAAAAGGCGAAACCTCCGGCGCCTACATGCACCTGCGCCAGCTCCGCTACGACTGCGACGGCGACGCCCTGGTCGCCCTGGTCGACCCGGCCGGCCCCGCCTGCCACACCGGCGAGCGCAGCTGCTTCTACCGCGAGGTGCTGGGCACGGCCTCGCCGAAGAAGGACGCGCCGCCGGCGCCGGGGGAGCCGTTCCCGGTCACCCACGAAGCGCTGCCGGCGCTGGAGCGGACGATCCGCAACCGCGCCCTGCAGCGTCCCGACGGCAGCTACACGGTGAAGCTGCTCGACGACCGCGAGCTGATCGCGGAGAAGGTCGAGGAGGAGGCGGAGGAGGTCGTCCGCGCCGCCCGCGAAGAGAGCGACGAGCGGGTCGCCGAAGAGGCCGCCGACGTCCTCTACCACCTGAGCGTGCTGCTGGCCTCGCGCGGGGTCTCGCAGGCGAAGGTGATGGAAGTGCTGAATGCGCGTAGCAGCTGACTCCGAACTGAATCTCGAACCGGGCCTCGAGCAGGCGCGGGACCTGGCCCGGCAGGGCAACGTGGTGCCGGTGCGGGCGCGGCTGGTCGACGACTGCGAGACGCCGGTCTCCGCCTTCCTCAAGCTGCGTGCCGGCGAGCCCGAGGGGGCGCCCTGCTTCCTGCTCGAGTCGGCCGAGCAGGGCCAGGTCGGCCGCTACTCGTTCGTCGGCCTGCGCCCGCGGGCGCTGCTGCGCTGGAGCGAGGGGACGCTCTCGGAGTGGAGCGGGGAGGAGGCCGCCGCCGGCGCGCCGCCGAGCCGCAGCGAGCCGGCGCCCGATCCCTACGCGGCGGTGGCGGCGCGGCTGCAGGAGTACCGGCCGGCCCCGGTCGAGGGGCTGCCGCCGTTCGTCGGCGGCGCCGTCGGCTTCTTCGCCTACGACCTGGTGCGGACCGTGGAGCCGCTGGGCGAGCCCAATCCCGACCCGCTCGGCCTGCCCGACATGGCGCTGATGGTGACCGACGCGATGCTGGTCTTCGACCACCTGCGCCACGAGCTGACGATCCTCGCCTGCGCCTTCGTCGAGGAGGACGGCAGCGTCGACGCGGCGTATGAGCGGGCGGCGGCAACAATCGCCGAGATGCGCGAGCGCCTGCGCGGCGCCGTGCCGGTGCCCGAGCACCCGTCGCTCGCCGAGCCGCCGCGGTTCGAGTCGAACATGGGCCGCGAGGAGTTCGAAGCGGCGGTGGCGCGGATCGTCGAGTACGTCCACGCCGGCGACGCCTTCCAGGTCGTCCCCTCGCAGCGCTTCTCGGCGCCGGCGCCGGTCGAGGCCTTCTCGGTCTACCGCGGCCTCCGCGCCGTCAACCCATCCCCGTACATGTACTTCCTCGAGTTCGGCGACTTCCAGCTCGCCGGCGCCTCGCCCGAGCCGCTGGTCAAGGTGACGGGCGACCGGGTCGAGACGCGGCCGATCGCCGGCACCTACCCCCGCGGCGAGAACGAGGACGAGGACCGCCGCCTCGCCGAGCGCCTCGTCAACGACCCGAAGGAGCGAGCCGAGCACGTGATGCTCGTCGACCTCGGCCGCAACGACCTCGGCCGCGTCTGCGAGTACGGCAGCATCGGGGTCGACGAGCTGATGGTGGTCGAGACCTACTCGCACGTCCTCCACATCGTCAGCCAGGTCTCCGGCCGGCTCAAAGAGGGAGTTAGCGCGATGGACGTGCTGCGCTCGGCGCTGCCCGCCGGCACCCTCTCGGGGGCGCCGAAGGTGCGGGCGATGCAGATCATCGACGAGCTCGAGCCGGTCAAGCGCTGCGGCTACGGCGGCGCCGTCGGCTACCTCTCCTGGGACGGCGAGCTCGACACCGCGATCCACATCCGCACCGTCGTCGTCAAGGACGGGCAGCTGCACGTGCAGGCCGGGGGCGGCACCGTCGCCGACGCCAAGCCCAACTACGAGTACAACGAGTCGGTCAACAAGGCGAGGGCGGTCTTCCGTGCCGTCGAGGTCGCCTGCGAACAGCCGGATTGGAGCTAGCGATGCGGGTGCTGGTGATCGACAACTACGACTCCTTCACCTACAACCTCGTCCAGTACCTGGGCGAGCTCGGGGCCGAGGTCGAAGTCGTCCGCAACGACAAGGCGACGGTCGCCGAGCTGCTCGAGCGCAGGCCCGACCGGCTGGTCGTCTCGCCCGGCCCCTGCACGCCGGCCGAGGCCGGGATCTCCGGCGAGGCGATCCGCGCCTTCGGCGAGGCGGGGACGCCGGTGCTGGGCGTCTGCCTCGGCCACCAGGCGATGGTCGAGGCCTTCGGCGGCCGCGTCGTCCAGGGTGAGCCGATCCACGGCAAGGAGGGCGAGGTCGAGCACGACGGCAGGACGATCTACGCGGGGCTGCCGAGCCCGCTGGTCGCCGGCCGCTACCACTCGCTCGTCGCCGACCCGGACCTGCCGGAGGAACTCGAACTGACCGCCAGCCTCGGCGAGGTGGTGATGGGCGCCCGCCACCGCGAGCTGCCGGTCGAGGGCGTCCAGTTCCACCCCGAGTCGGTCCTCACCCCGCAGGGCAAGCACCTGCTGGCCAACTTCATCGCGGAGGGAGACGGCGATGCCGAATGACGTGGTCAGCCGCGCCATAGACGCGGTCTGCGCTGGCGACCACCTGACCGCCGACCACGCCGCCGCGGTCCTCAGCGAGATCATGGAGGGGCGGGCCGACCCGGTCCAGACGGGTGCCTTCCTGATCGCCCTGCGGGCGAAGGGGGAGACGGTCCCGGAGCTGGTCGGCCTGGCGCGGACGATGCGCGCCCTGGCGACGCCGGTCCCGACCAGGCGCGACGACCTCGTCGACACCTGCGGCACCGGCGGCGGCCCCTCGACCTTCAACGTCTCGACCAGCGCCGCCTTCGTCGCCGCCGGGGCGGGCTGCGCGATCGCTAAGCACGGCAACCGCTCGAACTCCAGCAAGAGCGGCTCCGCCGACGTGCTGGAGGCGCTCGGGGTGAACGTCGAAATCGAGCCCGAGCAGGTCGGCCGCTGCATCGACGAGGTCGGCTTCGGGTTCATGTTCGCGCCCCGCCACCACGCGGCGATGAAACACGTCGTCCCCGCCCGCAAAGCGCTCGGGGTGCGGACGATCTTCAACTTCCTCGGGCCGCTGACCAACCCGGCGGGGGCGAACCGGCAGCTGCTCGGCGTCGCCGACCGCCACTACCAGGAGACGATCGCCGAGGCCCTGGTCGCGCTCGGCAGCGTGCGGGCGCTGGTCGTCGCCGCCGAGGACGGCCTCGACGAGCTCTCGCTCTCGGCCCGCACCCGGGTGATCGAGGTCGCCGACGGCCGCACCGCCGAGTGGTTCGTCGAGCCGGGCCAGTGCGGCCTCGCGCCGGCCGAGCTGGAGAGCGTGGCGGGGGGGACCCCGAAGGAGAACGCCGCCGTCACCCGCCGCGTCCTCGCCGGCGAGGACGGCCCGCACCGCGACCTCGTCCTCCTCAACGCCGCCGCGGCGATCTACGTCGGCGGCCTCGCCCCCGACCTCGAGCAGGGGGTCGCCAAGGCCGCCGAGGCGATCGACTCGGGCGCGGCAGCGAGCGTGCTGGAGCGCCTGATCGCGGCAACGGTCGCCCCGGCCGTCTAGGCTCTGGAACCTCAAGTGGGAATGATGGAGCAGCTCATCGCCGGGGCTCGGGAGGGGGTGGAGGCGCGTCGCCGCGACCTCCCCCAGAGCGAGCTCGAAGCGCGCCTCTCGGCGCGCCGGGACGACCGTCCCTTCAACGAGGCCCTGGTCCGGCCCGGCCTCTCGCTGATCGCCGAGTTCAAGCGCCGCTCGCCCAGCGCCGGCCAGATCGCCGCCGAGGGCGTCGAGGTCGCCGCCCAGGCGGCCGCCTACGAGCGCGGGGGCGCCGCCGCCCTCTCCGTCCTCACCGACGAGCGGCACTTCGGCGGCTCGCTGGCCGACCTGCGCGCCGCCCGCGCCGCCTGCGGGATGCCGATCCTGCGCAAGGACTTCCTCGTCGACCCCTACCAGCTCTACGAGGCGGCGGTCAACGGCGCCGACGCGGTGCTGCTGATCGTCGCCGCGCTCGGCGACGAGGACCTGCGCGAGCTCCACCGCGAGGCGCGCGCGATCGACCTCGACTGCCTGGTCGAGGTCCACGACGCCGAGGAGCTCGAGCGGGCGCTGGAGGCGGGTGCCGAGGTGATCGGGATCAACAACCGCAACCTCGACGACATGAGCGTCGACGTCGGCACCACCTACGAGCTGATGCCCGACGTGCCCGCCGGCAAGACCGTCGTCGCCGAGAGCGGGATCTCGGGGCGGGGGGAGCTGGAAGAGCTGGAGCGGGTCGGCGTCGACGCGGTCCTGATCGGCAGCGCCCTGATGGCCGCCGAGGACCCCGAGGCGAAGGTGCGCGAGCTGACCGGCTCCGACGAAGCCACCCGCGAACACCTCGTCTAGACAAACGAGCGAATTTAGGAAAAATTTGGAGACCGTTTAGGGAGCGGTCACGCCCCTGGGCGATCGTGCAGCCCATGTCCGAGCCTGATTTGAACTCGAAGCTTCGCAGCCCTGTCTTCTCGGGCCTCCTTGGTGGTGCGCTTGTCGCCGTCGTCGGCTTGATCGCGATCGCAGCCGGTCTCGTCAAGTCCGACGGCGGCACGACCACCACCGTCACCGCTCCGATCGCCACCCCCGTCGAGGCCGAGTCCGGCGGCGGCAACGTCGTCAACCAGATCTACAAGGCCGACGGCGACGGGGTCGCCTTCATCGAATCCCAGCTCGAAGCGCAGGAAACCGAATCCTTCAACCCCTTCGAACCGTTTGGCGAACCGCAGCCCGAAGGCGGCGGCAGCTCCACCGGCTCGGGCTTCGTGATCGACGACGAAGGCCACGTCCTCACCAACAACCACGTGATCGAAGGCGCGACCCAGGTGCGGGTCAAGCTCGGCGACTCCGAGAGGACCCACAAGGCGGAGGTGGTAGGGACCGACCCGGGCACCGACGTCGCCCTGCTCAAGGTCGACGCGCCGGCCAAGGAACTGCACCCACTGACGCTCGGCCGCTCCGCGGAGATGGAAGTCGGCGACCCGGTGGTCGCGATCGGCAACCCCTTCGGGCTCGACCGCACCGTCACCAGCGGCATCGTCTCCGCCCTGCAGCGCAACATCCAGGCGCCCAACGGCTTCTCGATCTCCCACGTGATCCAGACCGACGCCGCGATCAACCCCGGCAACTCCGGCGGCCCGCTGATCAACGCCGCCGGCGAGGTGATCGGGATCAACGCCCAGATCGCCACCGGCGGCGGGGGCAACGGCAACGTCGGCATCGGCTTCGCGATCCCGATCGACACCGTGCGCGCCGAGCTCGAGGCGCTGAAGACCGAGGGCGAAGTCGAGCACGCCTACCTCGGGATCCAGGGCGGCACGATCACCCCGGACCTCGCCAAGGCGATCAACCTCCCCGTCGAGGAAGGCGTCCTCGTGCAGACGGTCGTCAAAGACGGCCCCGCCGACAAGGCCGGGATCGAAGGCGGCAGCACCTCGGCGACGATCAACGGCGAAGAAGTGCAGCTCGGCGGCGACATCGTCACCGAAGCCAACGGCGAGAAGCTGAAGAGCATGGAAGACCTGATCGAACTGATCCAGGACGCGAAGCCGGGCGACACGCTCGAACTGAAGATCCTCCGCGGCGGCCAGGAGAAGACCGCCGACGTCACCCTCGGCACCCAGCCTAAGAGCTCTGAATAGGGCGAGCTCCGAATAGGACGGGTCCAACCCCCTCCTCTCTCAACTTGCTCGGGTGGGGAGGGGGCGGCCGTCCGAGGGCCGCGCGACCGAGAAGTACAAGCCGTTCGGAGGGGGTTGGACCCGTCCTTCCCGTACGCTGCTGTTGTGCGGGTCAAGTTCTGTGGGATTACGAATATGGACGATGCCGCTGAGGCCGTGCGGCTTGGTGCGTGGGCCATTGGGTTGATTCATTTCCATGGCAGCCCCCGTAACGTCGATCCCGCTGTGGCTGCGGAGGTTGCGGCTGCTTTTCGGCGCAAGTGCGAGGTGGTGGGGGTGTTCGTCAATCCCACCCTCGACGAGGTGGCGCGGGCGGTCGAGGACGAGGGGCTGACGATGGTGCAGCTGAACGGGAACGAGGGGGCTTCTTTCTGCGCCGAGGTGGCGCGGCGGACGGGGCTGAAGGTGGCGAAGGCGATCCACGTCGCCAGCGCCGCCGACGTCCACGCGGCGGAGGCCTTCCGCACCGACTTCCACCTCTTCGATCGCCGCGGCAAGGGGATGTGGGGCGGCACCGGCGAGAGCTTCGACTGGGAGCTGCTGCGCGACCATCGCTCCGAAGTGCCGGCGATCCTCGCCGGCGGCCTGCGGCCCGACAACGTCGCCGAGGCGATCTCGGTCGCCCACCCCTACGCCGTCGACGTCGCCAGCGGCGTCGAGGCCGAGCCCGGCCGCAAGGACCACGCGGCGATGACGGCCTTCTTCGAGGCCGCGAACCCGGTCGGCGCCGAGGCATGAGCGCGATCGAGGAGCGATTCGGCCCCTACGGGGGGCGCTACGTGCCGGAGACCTTGATCCCGGCGCTCGACGAGCTGACCGCGGCCTGGGCGGAGGCGCGCGCCGACGAGGAGTTCATGGCGCGGCTGCGGCAGCTGCGGCGCGACTTCATCGGCCGGCCGACGCCGCTGTACCTGGCGGAGCGGCTCTCCGAGCGGGTCGGCTCGCGCGTCTACCTGAAGCGCGAGGACCTCGCCCACACCGGCTCCCACAAGATCAACAACGCGCTCGGCCAGGCGCTGCTGGCGGCGCGGATGGGCAAGCCGCGGGTGATCGCCGAGACCGGCGCCGGCCAGCACGGCGTCGCCACCGCCACCGCCTGCGCCCTGCTCGGGCTCGACTGCGTCGTCTACATGGGGACCGAGGACATCCGCCGCCAGGCGCCGAACGTCGAGCGGATGCGGCTGCTGGGGGCCGAGGTGGCGCCGGTCGAGGCCGGCGCCCGCACCCTCAAGGAGGCGGTCAGCGCGGCGATCCGCGATTGGGTCGCCAACGTCGCCACCACCCACTACGTGATCGGCTCGGCGGTCGGCCCGGCGCCCTACCCGGCGCTGGTGCGGGACCTGCAGCGGGTGATCGGCGAGGAGGCGCGCGAGCAGGCGTTCGAGGCCGAGGGATCGCTGCCCGCGCGGGTGATCGCCTGCGTCGGCGGCGGCTCCAACTCGATCGGGATCTTCACGCCGTTCGTCGCGGACGAGGGGGTGGCGCTGGTCGGGGTCGAGGCCGCCGGCGAGGGGCTCGACAGCGGCCGCCACGGCGCCTCGCTGCAGGCCGGGGCGACCGGCGTCCTCCACGGCTCGCTCTCCTCGATCATCGCCGACGAGGAGGGCCAGATCCTCGAGGCGCACTCGATCTCCGCCGGGCTCGACTACCCGGGGGTCGGCCCCGAGCACGCGCAGCTGCGCGACAGCGGCCGCGCCACCTACGTCGGCGTCACCGACGATGAGGCGCTGGCGGCCTTCCAGGAGCTCTCCCGGCTGGAGGGGATCATCCCGGCGCTGGAGTCCTCGCACGCGGTCGCCTGGCTGCTGGAGAACCCGGGCGAGGGCGGCTACGACGTGCTCTGCCTCTCCGGCAGGGGAGACAAGGACATGGCCGAGGCGACCGCCCGGCTGAAACCGCCTAACGAGGTCTTGTCGTGAGGGGGGCCGAGGGGGGGTCGGGGGGATACCCTCCGTCGCAATTTGGGGAGGCTCCTCCGGGTATCCCCCCGACCCCCGGTACCGAGCGAATTGCGGCGGCCTTCGCCTCGGCTGAAGCCGAGGGCAGGGCAGCGTTGATGCCCTACATGATGGCCGGCTATCCCGACCGCGAGTCGGGGCTGGCGGTGGCGGGCGCCTACGTCGACGCGGGCGCCGATCTGATCGAGCTTGGGGTGCCCTTTTCCGATCCGCTCGCCGACGGGCCGACGATCCACGCGGCGGCGACCGCGGCGCTGGAGGAGGGCGCGACCCTCGCCACCGCGCTGGAGGTCTGCCGCTCGGTCGCCGAGCGGGTGCCGGTGGTCCTGATGGCCTACGCGAACATGGTCCTCGCCCACGGCGGCGCCACCGCGTTCGCGCGGCTGGCCCGCGCCGCCGGGGCGGCGGGGGCGATCGTGCCCGACCTGCCGCTGGAGGAGGCGACCGAGATCCGCGAGGCGTTCTCGGCCGAGGGGCTGGCGCTGGTGCCCTTGCTGGCGCCGACGACGCCGGCGGAGCGGCGGCGGCGGATCTGCGAGGCCGCCCAGGGCTTCGTCTACGTCGTCTCCACCGTCGGCACCACGGGGGAGCGGGCGGAGGTGCCGCCGGCGCTCGCCGAGCTGGTCGAGGCGACCAAGGCCGACGCCCACACGCCGGTCGCGGTCGGCTTCGGGATCGGCACCCCCGAGCAGGCCGCCGTGGTCGGCCAGATCGCCGACGGGGTGATCGTCGGCAGCCGCCTCGTCCGCGCCGCCGGCGAGGGCGGCTCGCCCGAGGGCGCCGCCGATGCGGTCGCGTCCTTCCTCAGCGAGACGCGCGTCGCCCTCGCCGGATGACGGGCCTGCCCCCGGCCGACCTTTCAATTAGGATGCCGCGCGATATGGGAATGGTCGTAACCCTCTTCCTGGCCCTCGCCGCGACGGTGATCGGCTACGCCGCGTTCGGCCAAGGCGGCGGCGTCGCCGGCATGATCTTCTTCGGCATCCTTCTCATCGGCGGCATCGTCCGCACCCTGCAGCCGCGCTAGCCGGCGCATCTCGGCGTCCTCGGTCGCTCGCGTGCAGAGCACGCCACGCTCCCTGCGTCCTTGACCTGCTTGGCTAGCGCGACTGCAGGTTACGAACGAGTGGCAATTACTTGCAGGTACTCGGCCTCCAGGACCAGCGCCCGGTCGCCGGCGGTGTTCGCTGCTTCGAGGAAGGCGCGCAGGTCGTCGGTCAGCGCCTGTTCGCCCTCGGCGCCGACCCGTTCGTAAGCGGTCTGGGTCGGGCCGAAGTAGGTGCGGAAGAACTCGATGTAGTGCTCGGCGGAGCGGAAGGGCTGGCGCGAGAGGCGCCGCTCGAAGCGGATCTCGGAGACCTCGTCGCCGAAGAGCTCGCGGACGCGCTCCTCGGTGCCCCAGCGCAGCGGCGATTCGACCCCGGGCGGCGGCGGCGCGTGCTTGGAGATCGTCTGGAACATCTGGCCGACGCTGCCCTCGGGCGTCCAGTTCGCCATCCCGATGCGCCCGCCCGATTTGGTCACCCGCAGCAGCTCGGCGGCGGTCTTCGGCTGGTCGGGCGCGAACATCGCCCCGTAGATCGACATCGTCACGTCGAACTCGCCGTCGCCGAAGGGGAGGTCCTGGGCGTCGGCCTCGACGAACTCGACGTCGAGCCGCTCGGCCGCGGCCCGCTCCCGGCCCCGCTCCAGCAGCGCCGGCACATAGTCGGCGCCGACGACGCCGCCCCAGCTGCGCCGCGCCGCCGAGATCGCGCCGTTGCCGCTGCCGCAGGCGACGTCGAGCACCCGCTCGTCGGGAACGATGTCGAGCGCCTCGGCGAGGTTGTCGCTGGTGTTGAAGACGATCCCGGCGACCATCGCGAAGTCGCCTTTGGACCAGATGCCCTGCTGGATTTGCGTGACTGCTTTGAGGTCAGGTGCGTCGTTCATGGCGCCAACCCTCTCACGTGAAGAAGCGTTTGGCTATCTCCAGCATCCGCAGGTCGAGCTGCTTGACCTTGACCGCCTCCTCCAGCGGCACCTCCGTCATCTGGGTGCCCTGGATCGCCGCCATCTTGCCGAAGTCCCCCGCCTTCGCCATCTCGTAGGCGTGGGCGCCGTAGAGGGTGGCGAGGATGCGGTCGGTCGAGGTCGGGGTGCCGCCGCGCTGGACGTGGCCGAGGACGGTGACGCGGGTCTCGTAGCCGGTGCGGTGCTCGAGCTCGACCGCCAGCGCCGCGCCGATCCCGCCGAGGCGCGGGTAGCCGTACTCGTCGGTGTCCTGGACCGGCTGGATCAGCCGTTCGTCGCCGCTGGCGAAGGCGAGCTTGGCGCCCTCGGCGACGACGATGATCGAGAAGTCCTTGCCGCGCTCGTGGCGGCGGGTGACGTCGTGGCAGATCTCCTCGACCGTGGTCGGCTGCTCGGGGATCACGATGCAGTCGGCGCCGCCGGCGAGGCCGGCGTAGGCGGCGATCCAGCCGGTGTTGCGGCCCATCACCTCGACCACCATCATCCGGTCGTGTGACTGCGCGGTCGTGTGGAGGCGGTCGATCGCGTCGGTGACGATCTGGACCGCGGTGTCGAAGCCGAAGGTGTAGTCGGTGCCGCCGACATCGTTGTCGATCGTCTTCGGGACGCCGATCAGGGGCAGGCCGTGGTCGACGTGGAGCTGGCGGGTGATCTCCATCGTGTGCTCGCCGCCGATCGCGACCACCGCGTCGAGCCGCTGCTCCTCGAAGGCCCGGGTGACCTTGTCGACCGCGCCTTCGCGGATCGGCTCGAAGCTCGAGGTGCCGAGGATCGTGCCACCGAGGTGGAGGATGCCGGTGACCTGCTGCATGCCCAGCGGCATGTAGTCGTCCTCGGCGAGACCCTGGTAGCCGCGGCGGATTCCGATCGCCTCGTCGCCCTGCTGGATCGCCGAGCGGGCGACCGCGCGGATCGCCGCGTTCAACCCCGGACAGTCGCCTCCTGCGGTGAGCACCCCGATTCGCATAGCGAGCGAGTTTAGGATCAGCCCCCGTGCGACGCATGCCAGCCACCCTCGTTGCCCTCGCCGCCTGCGGGACTTTGGTGTTGGGCTGCGGCGAAGGCGGCGTCAGCGAAGGGGCGACCGTTTCCGTTTACGTTGCACCGCCACTGTGCGCAGAAGCTGAACGCGAGCTGAAAAAGAAGGGGGCGGAGGCGGGGGAGGTCGAGGTGCGCGCGATCTGCCTGCCCGCCGTGGAGACGGGAGACCGCGCCGACCTGGCCGCCACCGGCGCCAACGCCCGCCGCGCGACCGAGGACTCGACCTCGGTCGCCTTCCTCGAAGCGCCGGGCCCGGCGGCGCGGTTCAGCCAGTCCGTCGTCGAAGCCGCCGGGATCGCCTGGGTCGAGACCGACTCGGGGGCCGGCGTCATGCGCCAAGTCCTCAGCGCACTCGGTGAAACGGACTCCTCCCCTCGCGACGCGGTCCGCGACGCCCTCGAAGGCTGATGGGGGAGGCGAGGCCGCGGATCTCGGTCGTCGTGCCGACCCGGGAACGACCCGAGGAGCTCGAGCGCTGCCTGGCGGCGCTGCGGGCGCAGACGGTGCCGGTGGAGATCGTCGTGGTCGAAGACCTGGAGGGACGCGGCCCAGCCTGGGCACGCAACGAGGGGGCGCGAAGAGCGCAGGGAGAGATCGTCTGCTTCACCGACGACGACTGCGAGCCGGCGCCCGCCTGGGCGGAGGCGCTGGCGGCCCCGATCCTCGCCGGCGAGGCGCAAGCGACCGCCGGACCGACCCGAATGGGGAAGGACGCCACTCCCGCCGACCGCGCCTGGGAGACGATCGTCGGCTACCTCCAACAGCAGGCCTCAGAGCCCGGCACCGCCTCCCCCGGCTTCGCCGCCACCGCCAACCTAGCCGCCACCCGAGGCCTCATGGAGCAACTGCCCTTCGACGAGTCCTTCCCCCAGGCAGCCGGCGAGGACCGCGACTGGGCCGAGCGAGCCGCACGTCAAGGAGCCGCCCCGCGGTTCGTGTCGGACGCGCTGGTCGTCCACCGCAGCGGCCTCACGGTCCGCGACTTCCTGCGTCAGCAGTACCGCTACGGGCGCGGCGCCGCCGGCTACCGCCGCGCGGCCGCCGGCCGCCGGCCCGGCTCGGCGCGGTTCTACCTCGGCCTCGTGCACGCCGGCTTCACCGCCGGCCCGGCCCCGGGCCTACTGGTCTGCCTGGCGCAGCTCGCCGCCCTCGCCGGCGTGGCGTCGAGTTCGCGTCAGCCCGTGTAGAGCAAGGGCTGACGCGAACTCGCTGTCTCAGCGCTCGAGCAGGGGCTCGCCGGCGAGGCCGTCCAGCGGCATGTCGTTGAGGGCGGCGACGGTGGCGGGGATGTCGGCGATTCGGGCGGGACGGTTTGGGTTGCGGAGGCGGCCCGCTCCGGGGGCGAGGATCGCCCAGGCGTCGCCGTCGGTGTGGTTGCCGGTGCGGCCGCTGCCGTAGCCCTGGCGGTGGACGGTGCCGAAGCGGGCGGAGTCGAGGGCGTCGAGGGCGATCGAGGAGGTGGGGCGCCAGCGGACCACTAGGTCTGGGAGGCGGTCGGTTGCGGCTCCCTGCCAGCGCTCGGCAACCTCGTCGACGGAGATGACGGCTGGTCGACCGTCGGGGTCGCGGAAGTCGAGCAGGCCCTCGCGGATCTGCTCGATCAGCTCTTGCGCCTCGCTGACGCCGACGATGCCATTGCGCTCGCGGCCGGTGCGGTTGAGGCGGATGTATCCCTGGTTGTCGGCGGGGTGGGCGAAGGCGCGGGTGCTGGACCAGTCGACCCCGCGCAGCTCCAGCCGCGCGGTCAGCTCCAGCGCCAGGCGGTCGGGCATCGCGGCGGCGATCTTCGAGCGCAGGCGGCCGGAGAGCGCCGCCCGCAGCCGCCACATCGCCCCCGAGTCGCTGTCCGCCGAGTTGCCTGGCTCCTTTGTCGTCTTCTGGTTGAGAAAGGAGCCACCGAGCTGGGGGGGGCCGTTGAGGACTGCGGTGAGCATGCCCGGCAGCAGGTCGGCGCGGCTGGAGTTGACGTCCATCCCCAGGACCGAGCAGGCGATCACGTCGCAGTCGTCCGGCAGCGCGGCGAGGACGCGGCCGAGCTGGGCGTCGACCTCCTCGTAGACCTCGGCTAGGGCTCCGTTCAGCCGCTGTCGCTCCGCCTCGGAGACCGAGTCGATGTAGGGCGGCACTTCCCAGAGCCGGTGGCCGGCGAGGTGGGGGGCGGCGAAGACGATCCAGGCGAGGTCGAAGCTCCGCTCGCGCAGCCGCTCGATCGCGAGGTCGGCGACCCGCCCCGGCGCCTGGAGGAAGCTCTCTCGCAACCGGCGCAACTCGCGCGGGGTCTGGGCGCCGAAGACCTCGGTCGCGTCCGGCGGGCGGCCGTGGCGCCGCCGCGGACCGCGGTCGCCGCCGCTCGGCACCGACCAGCGCTCCAGCACCACCCGCTCGCGCATCCCCCAGCCGCTGACCAGCTCGCCCTCGGCGCCGTCGGGACGGTGGCACTCGTAGGGGTCGATCGCCAGCGTGCTGCGGCCGTGGCGGCCGAGCCGCTCCCAGATCGGCGGCGGCGCCTCGAAGGTCCCGGCCAGCCGCACCCGCTGGTCTCCGGCCGCCCACTGGAAGGGATAGAAGAGGCCGTGATCGCCGACCTCGACCCCCCGGTAGAGCGTCTGGTAGGCGCTGGCGGGAAAGTGCTCGGCCGGGCCCTCGAGCTCGAGCCGGGTCCCCCGCTCGCGCAGCGATTCGAGGTTCGGCAGCCGTCCCTCCGCTCCCAGCCGCTCCAGCAGGGCGGCGCTGGCGGCGTCGAACTGGATGACCGCGATCACGCCGGGGCTCCCGCGGCGAGGTCGACCGTGACCTCGGCTCCGTCCAGCTCGGCCGAGCGGCGGACCGCATCTACAACCGCCATCGCGACGACGCCGTCTGCGGCGGTTGCGAGCAGGCGGCGGGGGTGTCCCTGGTGGAGCCTCCCCATCTGTTGCTCCAGCAGGGACACCCCCAC
>DATHFL010000113.1:0-4384 GCA_035318125.1 Solirubrobacterales bacterium
CGGCCGGCGTCGCCGCGACCGCCTACGCAGGCATCCCGGTCACCCACCGCGACGACGCCTCCGCGGTCGCCTTCGTCACCGGCCACGAGGACCCGGAGAAGGAGGAGAGCGCGCTCGACTGGGAGGCGCTGGCGCGCTTCCCCGGCACCCTCGTCTTCTACATGGGCGTGAAACGGCTGGGTGAGAACGCGGCGGCGCTGATCGTCGCCGGCCGCGACCCCGAGGAACCGGCGGCGGCGATCGAACGGGGGACGATGGCGGGACAGCGGACCGTCGAAGCGACCCTGGGGACGATCGCCGAGACGGTCGCCCGCGAGGAGGTGAAGGCGCCGGCGCTGATCGTCGTCGGCGCGGTCGCGGGGCGACGCGAGCAGCTCGGCTGGCTGGATCGGCGACCGCTGCACGGGCGCCGCGTCGTCGTCACCAGGGCCCGCGCCCAGGCCAGCGGCCTGGCGGCGACGCTGCGCAGGCTCGGCGCCGAGGTGGTCGAGCTGCCGGCGATCAGGATCGAGCCGCGGACCGAGACGCAGGAGGTCCGCGACGCGGTCGCCCGGCTCGGCGACTACTCGCTCGTCTGCCTGACCAGCCCCAACGGCGTCCGCCTCCTCTTCGAGGCAATGGAGTCAGCCGGCCGCGATGCCCGCGCCCTCGCCGGCGCGACCGTGGCGGCGATCGGCCCCGGCACCGCCCGCGCCCTCGCCGAGCACGGGATCGCCGCCGACGTCGTCCCCGAGCGCTTCGTCGCCGAGGCGCTGGTCGAGGCACTCGCCGGCGTCGATGTCGAGGGCCGCCGCGTCCTCGTCGCCCGCGCCGCCGAGGCCCGCGACGTCCTCCCCGACGCCCTGCGCGAGCGCGGCGCCGAGGTCGACGTCGTCGCCCTCTACGAGACCGTCCGCGAGGAACCCGGCGCAGAGGAGGTCGAGGCGGCGCAAAGCGCCGACTACGTCACCTTCACCTCCTCCTCGACCGTGACCAACCTGGTCGAGGCCCTCGGCGACCGCTTCCCCGGCAACGCCCGCATCGTCTCCATCGGCCCGATCACTAGCGAGACCGCCCGCGCCGCCGGCCTCGAGGTCGCCGTCGAGGCCGAGCGCCACGACGTCGACGGCCTGGTCCAAGCCCTCCTCGCCGACGCCCACTGACGCGTGTCGCTTTTGTACGGCTATGCCGAACAAAGTCGACACTCCCCCCTTCGGCCAACCGCACCGTCACTTCGCGAGGACCGACTCGACCAACAGCCGCGCCCGTGAGCTCGCCGCCGCCGGGGCGCCACATGGGACCGTGGTAACGGCAAGCGAGCAAACCGCCGGCCGCGGCCGCCAAGGCCGCACCTGGACCGCACCCCCCCACAAAGCCCTCCTCTACTCCGCCATCGTCCGCCCCCTCGAAGAGCGCCACATGCTGCTCCCCCTCGCCGTCCCCCTCGCCGTCTGCGAGGCAGCCGAGCAACTGCGCCCCGACCTCAAGTGCAAGGTCAAGTGGCCCAACGACGTCCTCCTCGAACACCGCAAGCTAGCCGGCGTCCTGATCGAGGCTCGACCTCAGGATGGCTGGGCAGTGATCGGCGTCGGCCTGAACCTCACCATCCAAGAAGACGAGTTCCCTGCCGACCTCAGAACTACGGCCATCTCGATCTTCACCACGTGTGGAGGGGACCGGGAGGGGGGGTCATCCGGACCCTCCCCGCTGTTGTCCGGAGGACCCCCCCTCCCGGTCCCCCTGACCGCAGCCGCAGCGCTGAACGACCGCCTTGCCCACTGGACCGAGGCCGATCCCGACGAAGTCCTGACCGCCTGGCGCACCCGCGACGCCCTCCGCGGCCGCAAGGTCGAGTGGGAGGGCGGCTCAGGAGTCGCCGACGGCGTCGACGACCGGGGCTACCTCGTCGTCGTCACCCCCGCCGGCGACCGCATCGCCGTCGGCGCCGGCGAGGTCCACCTCACCCGCTTCTGAACCCTTGGCTTTGCGCTGGCGCCGCGGCCGCCCCTTGGCCGCCGCCTGCGGGGCACCGCCGTTCTCGCCCTGCCCCTCTTTGCGTTTGCGCTTGCGGCGGCGCTTGCCGCCTTTGGGGAAGTTCTTCAGCAGCTCGCGCGCCACGGCAGAGGGTTTCCGCGCCATCCGCATCCGCGCCCCGCGCAGCACCTCCTCGCCCTCGGGCGTGTGCGAGACCGCCGCCGCCAGCAGCGACACCGCCAGCCGCCGGTCCTGTTTGCGCGACGCGTGCACCAGCCGCCGCGCGTTGCGCCCGTGCGCCCGCCCGGAGGAGTTGACCAGCAGCCCCAGCAGACGCTTCGTCTCCGGCCAGCGCTGGACCGCGTACTCCTCGTGCAGTTCGCGCGTGTAGGAGGCGAGCCGCCAGACCCACGCCTGCGCCTGGTCGCGGCGGCCGATCCGTTTGTCGATCAGCGCCTGCAGCAGCGTCTTCGTCCCCGCCCGTTTGTCCTCGCGGCTCCAGGTGCCGACGATTTCGATCGCGTCGTCGAAGGCCTCCGCGTCGCCGAGGTCGGCGATCTCGCTCAGCGCCTTCAGCCGCAGCTGCGAGTTGCGGTTGCGCTGCACGCAGGTGAGCAGGAAGCGGCGGCGCAGCTCTTTGGTGCGGTCGTTCTGCAGCATCGCCCGCGCCCGCCGCCAGCCCTGGGTGTTGACCCGCGCCCCGGCCAGCGCCGCCCAGGCGTGCTGCTCGGGATAGTCGAGGTTCTCGACCGCGATCCGCCAGATCTCCCGTTCGAGGATCTCCATCCGCCGCTCCTCGGAGTCGGAGACGGGGACGATCCGCCGCTCGACCCGGACCTTGCGCCCGCGCCCGCGCCGCACCGGCCCGACGACGATCGCGCCGCCGCGGTAGACGTCGCGGTCGAGCAGGCTGTGGAGGGTGATGATCGTCTCGTCGTGGGTCGTCGCCGGGTGGACGAAGTCGATCACCAGGCCCGCCTCCTTGCCCGGCGCCCGCCGGGTCACGCGGCCGACCCGCTGCTGGTAGATCCGCCGCGATGCGGTCGGCGCCAGGTGCATGCAGATCGTCGCCCGCGGGCTGTTCCAGCCCTCGGCCAGCAGCATCGCGTTGCAGAGGACGTCGACGGTGCCGCGCTCGAAGCCGGCGAGGATCTCGGCCAGCTCGCGCTTCGGCGTCTCGCCGGAGACCGCCTGGGCGTTGATGCCGGCGTCGCGGAAGGCTCTGGCCACGTTCTTCGCGTGCTGGACCCCGGCCGTGTAGACGACCCCCGGCACCTTGCGGAAGCGCGAGCGGTAGAGGTCGGCGATCGCGACGTTGAAGGGCTCCTGGTCGAGCAGCGCGGCCAGCTCCTCCTGGTCGAAGTCCTGGTCGACCTCGCCTTTGCGCAGCGGCACCTTGGCGATCGTCCGCACGCCGGGCCCGGGCGGGATCCGCAGGCAGCGCAGCGGCGCGATGACGCCGCGGCGGGCCGCCTGGGCGAGGTCGAAGCGCGAGGTCTGGGTCGGGAAAAGGTCGGCGACGTGACGGGCGATCAGCGCCCCGGTCGCGGTCATGCCGATGTAGACGGGGCCGTTCCAGGAGCGGATGCAGGCGCTGGTTTTCTCGCCGAGCGCAGTGTGGGCCTCGTCGCAGATGACGATCGAGTAGGCGTCGGAGATCTTCTTGTGGTTGCGGACGAACCACTGGTAGGTCTCGACCGTGACCGGGCCTTCGGGGTCGTCGCGGCCGTCCATCAGCGGCGGCCGCAGCCGCTCCTTGTAGCCGCGGTCGGAGATCTCGCCGATGAACTGGTCGACGAGGTTGCGGCGGTGGGTGAGGATCAGCACCCCGCCGGTCCGCGTCGCCTCGACGAAGCCGACCGCGGCGACGGTCTTGCCAGCCCCGGTCGCGTGCTCGAACCAGAAGCGGCGCTCGGCGCCGGGGTCCTCGGGCGCCTCCTCGACGACCTCCTCGTCCTCCTCGTCGGGGCTTTCCTCCCAGTCCTGCGGCTCCTCGTCGGGGGCCAGCTCCTCGTCCTCATCGAGCTCGCCGGCGCCGTCGAGCTCCGGGGCGGCCCCCCCGCTGCCGCTCTCGCCGCCGTTGCCGTTCTCGCTCGCCTCGGCCGCCGACGCGGTCTGCTGCTGTCCCATCAGCTCGGCGAGGGTGCCCGAGAGAGCGTCGACCTGGTGCGGGTTCAGTTCCGCCCCGTCGCGCAGCTTCGGCGGTTCGTCGGCGAGGAAGCGCTCCAGCCCCAGCAGCAGCGAGAAGTCCCGGCGCCACTGGAGCGAGGGGTACTCGGCGCCCTCGTCGAGCTCCTTCAGCGCCGCGTCGAGGGCGCGCCGTCGCGCCGTCCCCGGCGCCAGCGCCTCGGGGCCCTCGCCGTCGAGCAGGAAAGGCTCGCGGGCGAATGCCGCCGCCCGCTCGATGTCGGCGCCTGAGGGAACTGCCGCG
>DATHFL010000114.1:0-15980 GCA_035318125.1 Solirubrobacterales bacterium
CGCCAACGTCGAGGCGCTGGGATGCGACTCGACCCGGATCGCGGTCGGCGGCGACAGCGCCGGCGCCAACCTCGCGACGGTCGTCTGCCTGCGGGCCCGGGACGAGGGCGCGGCGGCGCCTGCGATGCAGCTGCTGATCTACCCGGTCACCGAATGCGAGCGGGAACTGCCGACGCGGGAGCGCTACGAAGAGGGCTTCCTCCTGACCCGGCGCAGCATGGACTTCTTCGAGGCCAACTACCTGCCGCCGGGGACCGACCGCGGCGACCCGCGCGTCTCGGTCCTGCAGGCTGACGACCTCGGCAACCTGCCGCTCGCCTACCTCGCCACCGCCGGCTTCGACCCGCTGCGCGACGAGGGCGAGGCCTACGCGCAGCGGCTGCGCGAGGCGGGCTCGCCGGTCGCCCTGCGCCGCCACGCCGGGCTCGTCCACAGCTACGCCAACCTGACCGCGATCTGCCCCTCGGCCCGCGCCGCGATGCTGGAGGCGGCGGGAGCGTTGCGCACCGGGCTCGCCCAGAGGTGACCTGACCAAGCAGCTCAAGGACGCAGTGAGCGAAGCGTGCTCTGCACGTGAGCGAGCGAGGACGCCGAGATGCGCCGGTCAGGTCACCTCTGGAGCTACTCGTACTGCAGGGACTGGAGCACGTCGAGCCGCGAGGCCCGGCGCGCCGGCAGGATCGCCGCCAGCACCCCGGCGAGGGCGGCGAAGACGAGCAGCAGGGCCAGCGAGCCGACCGGGTAGGAGAGGGTGAAGCCTTCGTCCTTCAGCGGCTGCGCGATCAGCGCCGCGAAGACGATCCCCAGCACCATCCCCAGGATCGCCCCGATCAGCGCCGTGATCACCGCCTCGTAGCGGATCATCGTCCGCACCTGGCGCCGCGACATCCCGATCGCCCGCAGCATCCCCAGCTCGCGGGTGCGCTCGTGGATCGAGAGCGCCAGCGTGTTGGCGATCCCGAAGAGGGAGATCACGATCGCGAAGACCAGCAGCGCGTAGACGAGCATCACCAGCTGGTTGATCTGCTCTTCGCGGCTTTCCTTCAGTTCCTCCTGGTTCAGCACTTCGGCGACCGGGAAGGCGAGTTCGATCCCTTTCGTCAGCAGCTCCTGGACCTGCTCGGGATCGGCGCCCGCTTCGACCTTGACGAAGTCGAAGAGGTCCTGGGTCTGGCGGAAGTCGCGCGCCATCACCTTCTGGGTGACGAGGACGTTGCCGAGGACGCCGAGCTTGGAGTCGAACTCGCCGACCAGCCGGAAGCGGGGGCGGGCGCCGGTCTGGGTCAGCAGCTGGAAGCCATCGCCGAGCTCGAGGCCGCGCGGGCCGGCGAAGTCGTCGGAGACGATCGCTTCGCCGTCGCCGAGATCGCGCAGCGCCGCCGGCCCTCCCTGCTTCCAGTCGATCGTCAGCGTCTCGCCGACGTCGGGAGTGGGCGCGTTGACCTGGACCGTCGCGCCGGGGCGGCCGCCTTCGACCACCTTCGCCTGCGCCCCGCGGATCGTCGATACAAGCTCGACGCCCGGCACCTGCGCCGCCGCCCGCGCCGCCCCGTTGGGGATCGGCGAGAACCCGTCGCTGTTCTGGATCACCAGGCCGCCGGCGAAATTTTCGTCGACCACCTGGGCGACCGTGCTCTTGAGGCCGGCGGCGAAGACGGTGACGAAGGCGACGAGGGCGAGGCCGATCATCAGCGCCGCCGCGGTGACCGCGGTGCGGCTGGGGTTGCGCTCGGCGTTCTCGCGGGCGAGCCGGCCGGTCAGGTGGCGGAGCCGCTCCAGCGGCCAGCCGGCCGCCGCCGCCAGCGGCGGCACCAGGCGCGGGCTGAAGATCGAGACCGCGAAGACGATCGCCACCGCGCCGCCGCCCATCAGCCCCGCGCGGGCGCCGGAGCCGCCGCTGCCGAGGAGGCCGATCAGGACCATCGCCAGGCCAGCGGCGGCGAGCAGGAGCGAGAGCGCGAGGTAGGCCAGCCGCCGGCGCCGGCTCGGCGGCATCGCGAAGCCGCGGAGGGCGGCGATCGGCGGCACCCGGGTCGAGCGCAGCGCCGGCACCAGCGAGGAGACCATCGTCACCGCGATGCCGACGAGGAGCGCGACGACGACCGTCCGCGACTCCAGCACCAGGGCGGTGGTCGGCAAGTCGATCCCGATTGCCTCGAAGAGGGCGTTGATCGCCGCCGCGATCAGGAAGCCGCCGGCGATCCCCAGCAGCGCCCCGAGCAGCCCGATCGCCGCCGCCTCGACCAGGACCGAGCTGAGGATCTGGGGCCGCGAGGCGCCCAGCGTCCGCAGCATCCCGAACTCGCTGATCCGCTGGGCGACCGTGATCGAGAAGGTGTTGAAGATCAGGAACGAGCCGACGAAGACGGCGATGAAGCCGAAGACGAGGAGGAAGGTCGTCAGGAAGCTGAGGTTGTCGCGGATTTCCTGCGAGTTGCGATCGGCGCTTTCGGCGGCGGTCTCGACCCGTATTCCCGGCGGCATCTCCCGGCTGATCCGGCGCTTCAGCTGCGCCGGCGAGACGCCGTCCTCGGCGGCGACCGAGATCTGATCGAAGCGCCCCTCCTTGTGGGTCAGCCGCTGGGCGACCGGCAGCGTCACCTGGGCGATGCTGGCCCCGCCCCAGGAGGCGCTGCCGAGCTGGGTGAGGCCGACGAGACGGAAGCTCTCGAGGTTCCCCTGCCCGACCAGCTTGATCGTGTCCCCGACCCCCAGGTCGGCGTCGTCCGCCGCCGCCTTGTCGAGGGTCGCTTCGCCCGGGCCGCGGGGGGCTCGGCCCTCGACGTAGGTCAGCGACTCGAGCTCGGGTGGCAGCGTCGAGGCGATGAACTTCGGCGCGAATTTGTTGCCGATCTTCTCGTTCTCGGCGTTGAAGAAGGCGCCGAGCGTGAAGATCGAGCCGGCCGCCCGCCGCACCCCCGGCGTCCCTTCGACCCTCGGCAGCAGCGAGGCGCTGAAGGTCGGCGTTTCGCCGCTTTCCTGCTCGACCGGGTTGTCGGCGGTGACGACGACGCTGGTCCCCTTCAGCGACTCGTTGAAGATTTCGTCGAAGGCGGCGAAGATCGTGTCGGTGAGGATGTAGGAGCCCGAGACGAAGGCGACGCCGAGGAAGACGGCGAAGGTCGTCAGCAGGGCCCGCACCTTGCGAGCCCAGAGGCTCTTGAGGCCGAGGCTAGTCAAACCGCTTCTGCAGCTCGATCACCTCGTCGGCAGAGCCGGGGGCCCCGTCGCTGACGATCCGGCCGTCCTGCAGCGTGATCAGCCGGTCGGCGTGGGCGGCGGCGCCGGGGTCGTGGGTGACCATCACCACCGTCTGGTCGAACTCGTCGACCGCCCGGCGCAGCAGCGCCAGCACGTCGGCGCTCGACTTCGAGTCGAGGTTGCCGGTCGGCTCGTCGGCGAAGACGACGGCGGGTTTGGTGACCAGGGCGCGGGCGACGGCGACGCGCTGCTGCTGGCCGCCGGAGAGCTCGGCGGGGCGGTGGGTGCGGCGGTCGCCGAGGCCGACGGCGGCGATCAGCGTCTCGACCCACTCGCGGTCGGGCTTGCGGCCGGCGATCGAGAGCGGCAGCACCAGGTTCTCCTCCGCGGTCAGCACCGGCAGCAGGTTGAAGAACTGGAAGACGAAGCCGAGCTTGTCGCGGCGCAGCTGGGTCAGCTCGCCGTCGTCGAGCTCGGTGATGTCGACGCCGTCGAGCTCGACCGTGCCCGAGGTCGGCTGGTCGAGGCCGGCGAGGATATGCATCAGCGTCGACTTGCCCGAGCCCGAGGGGCCCATGATCGCGGTGAAGCGGTCGCGCTCGAAGGCGGTGGTGACGCCGGTCAGGGCGTCGACGGCGGCGTCGCCGACGCCGAAGCGGCGGTGGAGGTCGGTGGCGACGACGACTGGTCCGTTGGCGCTCACTGCCCGGCACCGTATCGATCCCGCCCAATAGCCTGCCCCCGTGGCCCTCGCCGACCGCTTCGACGGACTCCTGATCGACCTCGACGGGGTGGTCTGGATCGGGCGCGAGCCGGTCCCCGGCTCGGCCGAGGCGCTGCGAGAGCTGCTGGCAGCCGGCAAGCGCCTCGTCTTCGTCACCAACAACCCGGGACGGCCGCCGGAGGCCTACGCGGAGCGGCTGCGCGGCCTCGGGGTGGAGGTCGGGCCCGAGCAGGTCGTCACCGCGGGCACGGTGGTGGCAAGGCTGGCAGGCGAAGCGGCGGGGCCCGGCGGCACCGCTTTCGTGATCGGTCGCTCGGCGCTGAAGGAGATGGTGGCGGCGAGCGGACCGCGGCTGCTGGAGGGCGAGGGTGCGGAGGAGGCGGACGTCGTCGTCGTCTCCGGCCACCCCGGCTTCGACTACGAGGAGCTGAAGACGGCGAAGTTCGCCCTCGACCGCGGCGCCGCCCTCTTCGCGACCAGCCACGACCCGACGATGCCCTACCCCGGCGGCGAGCTGCCCGGCACCGGCGCCGTCCTCGCCGCGGTCGAAGTCGCCTCGGGGCGCAGCGCCACGATCGCCGGCAAGCCGGAGTGGCACCTCTTCGAGATGGCGATCGAAGCGGTTCGTGGTTCCTTTCGGACCGAGGGCGACCGAAAGGAACCGCGGGATGGGCGGCTGGCGATGGTGGGGGACCGCGTCGCCTCGGACATCGAGGGCGGGCAAGCGGCCGGGCTGGAGACGGTCCTCGTTCTCAGCGGCACCACCGCGCGCGAGGCGGCGGCGGACGCCGACCCGGCGCCCGACTTCGTCGTCGACGACCTCGCCGGCCTGCTGACGTGAGCGTGGCCGAGCCGACCGCCCCCCGCGAGGACCACCGGCCCGGGCTCAGCTTCGCCGGCGTCTTCGCGGTCACCTTCTGCGGCCTCGTCGGGGTCGGCTCGGTGCTGCCGGTGCTGCCGCGCTACGTGCACGGGCCGCTCGACCACGGCGACATCGCGGTCGGGATCGTGATCGGCGCCTACGCGGCGACCGGGCTGCTGCTGCGGCCGGTCGCCGGGCGGCTGGCCGACACCCGCGGCCGCAAGCCGACGGTGCTGGTGGGGGCCCTGCTGGTCGCGCTCAGCGGCTTCCTCTACCTGCCGAGCCTGGGGCTCGCCGGCCTGATCGCCGCCCGTCTCGTCCTCGGCGCCGGCGAGGGCGCCGTCTACACCGCCGGCTCGGTCTGGATCGTCGACCTGGCGCCGGCCGAGCGCCGCGGCCGCGTGCTCGGTCTCTACGGGCTGGCGGTTTGGGGCGGGCTCAGCGTCGGCCCGCTGCTCGGCGAGCTGCTGCTCGACCAGGGCGGCTACGACGCGGTCTGGATCTTCGCCGCGGCGATGCCGCTGCTCGGCGCCCTGATCGCCCTCGTCGCCCGCGACCCCTTCGTCCCGCTCGAGCACGCCGAGCCGCATCCCCTGATCGCACCGGAGGCGGTCGGGCCCGGCTTCGCGATCGCCCTCGCCTCGCTCGGCTACGCGGCGGTCGCCACCTTCATCGTCCTGCACCTGGAAGCGCGCGGGATCGGCCACGGCGCCGCCGTCTTCGGCGCCTTCGCGGCGATGATCGTGCTCGCCCGGCTGGTCCTCGGCGACCTGCCCGACCGGGTCGGGGCGGCGCCGGTGGCGATCGCCGCGACGCTGGGCGAGGCGGCCGGGCTGGGCCTGATCGCGGTCGCCCACTCGCTGCCGGTCGCCCTGGCGGGGGGCATGGTGATGGGCGCCGCCTTCTCCCTGCTCAACCCCTCGCTGATGCTGATCGCCCTCGGCCGCGTCTCACAGGAGGCCCGGGGCGCGGCGATGGGCACCTACACCGCCTTCTTCGACGCCGGGGTCGGGCTGGGGGCGCCGCTGGCGGGCCTGGTCGCCGCCCTCGCCGGCTACGAGGCCGCCTTCCTCTTCGCCGCCGCGGTCTCGGTCGCGGCGGCGGCGATGATCGCGCTCTCCCGGCGCCGGCCGCGGCCGGGCGTCATCGCTCGCTGATCAGCAGCGTCTGCAGGCCGCGGCCGATCCGCCCGCGGGGGTCGGAGAGGACCGACTCGGCGGTGCCGACGCCGTGCGGCTGCGGCAGCGTCACCGCGTCGACGCAGATCCACTCGCCCTCCGGCATCCGCTCCAGCTGCACGGTGAGGTCGACGTTGATGAAGAGGAAGCGGCGGAAGTCAAGCGAGGCGCTGACGCCGTTGCCGACGTCGGCGACGACGAGGGTGCGCTGCAGCGGCGTCGGCTCCTCGCCGGCGACCAGCGGCTGGCGCATCCGCAGCCAGACCGTCGCCGGGCCGGGCTCGGTGAAGGCGCCGGAGACGAACCGCACCTCCATCGCCGAGTGGTAGCCGTGCTCCTGGCCGGTCGGGAAGAACTCGGACTCGGCGGCCTGCTCCGGCGGCGGCGGGACCTCTCCGGCGACGATCGCCGCGGGCGGGACGTCGACCTCGGCGATCCGGATCCGCCAGGCGCGCGCCCGCACCAGGACCTCGCCGTCGGCGTCGCTGAGCTCGGCCTCGAGCATCTGCACCCGCCGTCCCGGCCGCACCACCCGCGCCTCGACCCGGACCGGCGCGATCGGCACCGAGCGGAGTATCTCGAAGGTGACCCGCCCGACCTGGAACTCCTCGCCTTCCGGCAGCCGCTCGAGCGCGTAGCCGAGCAGCGCCGCCGGCGGCCCCGCATGCTGCGCCCCGGGGTCCCAGGGCCCCCGCGTCAGCTCGGTGGCAACGAAGAGATCCCCTTCGCGCTCATAAAACGCCTCAAACACGCCGCGCATCGTAAGCGCCTCCCGAACTGCATCAACTTCTACATCTCGTAGATAGAAAAGTTGATGCAGTTCGCTCAGCAGGTGCGGCTGCCGAACTCTTGGGTCCAGACGTGGGCGCCGCGGGAGCCTTCGAGGGTGCCGATGCGGAGGCCGAGGCCGGTGTCCTCGTAGGGGCCGAGGATGTTCTCGCGGTGGCCGGTCGAGCGCATCCACATGCGGAAGATCGAGCGCGGGGTCGCATAGGGACCGCTGCCGTAGGCGATGTTCTCCCCCTCGCTGCAGCCGCGGTAGCCGAAGCGGTCCATCCAGTAGGTGAACTCGCGCCCGCAGGCCTCGTGGCTGAATTCGTCGCAGCGGAGGATGTCGCCCGACTTGCGGTCGGCGGCGCGGACGAGCGGGGTGACGGCGGCGAGGGGATCGAGGCCGCGGGCGCTGCGCGCCCGGTTGACGAGGCAGAGCATCGCCCGCTCCTGCGCCGCGGGCGGGGCGCTTGCGTTGCCCTGGCCAGGACAGGCGGCGCGGGAGGCCGTCGCGCCCCCGGCGGGCGCAGCGGCGACCAGGACCAAGGTGGCCGCCGCCATGGGGAGGATCGTGAGGCCCCTGCGCGTCACGGGCTCGTAATACCCGCGGCGTACTCTTTTTCACACAGACCGAAAGGAGAAAGATGGCGACGAAAGTTGAGAAGAGCGAGCAGGAGTGGCGCGAGCAGCTGACGCCCGAGCAGTACGAGGTCACCCGCAAGGCCGGCACCGAGCGCGCCTTCACCGGCCCCTACTGGGACGAGAAGGCGGAGGGCATGTACCGCTGCGTCTGCTGCGGCACCGAGCTGTTCTCCTCCGGCACCAAGTTCGACTCCGGCACCGGCTGGCCCAGCTTCACCGAGCCGGCCAACCTCGAGCACGTCGAGCTGCGCCCGGACAACAGCCTCTTCATGCGGCGGACCGAGGTCGCCTGCAAGCACTGCGACGCCCACCTCGGCCACGTCTTCGACGACGGCCCCGCCGAGCGCGGCGGCAAGCGCTACTGCATCAACGGCTGCGCCCTGACCTTCGACGGGAAGGAGTAGCCCGGGCGGAGCGCTAAAGCGCGCCGCCGCCGGCGCCGAGGTAGCTGAACCGAACCGCCAGCGCCACCGCCTCGGTGCGGGTGTCGACCTCGAGCTTGGCGATCGCGTTGCGGACGTGGGTGTGAACGGTCGCCGGGCTCAGCTGCAGCTGGTCGGCGATCTCTTTCACCCGCAGCCCCTCGGCCAGCAGCTCGAGGATCTGGCGCTCGCGCGGCGAGAGGTCGAGAAGTTTCTCGACCTCGGAGGGCTTGCCGCCGGCGAAGTCGCCGCCGAGGAAGGTGTTGCCGCCGGTCACCGCCTTGACCGCCTTGGCGATGTCCTCGGCCGGGGCCGACTTCAGCACGTAGCCGGAGGCGCCGGCGCGCAGCGCCAGGGCCAGCAGGTCGGGCTGGGCGTGGGCCGTGAAGATGATCACTTTGGTCCGCGGCCGCGCTTTCAGGACCTCCTTGGTCGCCTCGATCCCGTCGCGCTTGGGCATCTCGACGTCGATGATGAGGACGTCCGGTTCCAGTTCCTTGACGACGCCGACGACGTCGCGGCCGTTGCTCGCCTCGCCGACGATCTCGACGACGCTCGAATTCAACATCCGGGCTTTGATCGCATCGCGGACGATCTCGTGGTCGTCGCAGAGGACGACCCGCTTCGCCTCTCGCACATTCATCGCGGCGCGATTCTTTCAGGCGCTCCGTATTGATGCAAAGTTTTGGGTAGCGTGAAACTCCCGTCGCTTTCCTGCCGGTTCTCGATCAGGGCGATGATCGTGCGCCCGACGGCGCAGGCGGTGCCGTTGAGCGTGTGCACGACCTCGGGCGCCGCCCCCTCCTGCGGCCGGTAGCGGGCGCCGAGCCGGCGCGCCTGGTAATCGGTCGTGTTCGAGCAGGAGGTGAGCTCGCGGTAGCGGCCCTGGCTCGGGATCCAGGCCTCGCAGTCGTACTTCTTCGCCGCCGGCGCGCCGAGGTCGCCGACGGCGACGTTGACCACCCGGTAGGGGAGCTCGAGTTCGCCGAGGATCCGCTCCTCGATCGCCAGCAGGCGCTCGTGCTCGTCCCCGGAGGCGCCGGGCTCGACGAACGAGAACATCTCGACCTTGTCGAACTGGTGGACGCGGAAGATGCCGCGGGTGTCGCGGCCGGCCGCCCCCGCCTCGCGCCGGAAGCAGGTCGAGAAGGCGCAGTAGCGGAGGGGGAGCTCGGCGGCATCGAGGATCTGGTCGGCGTGGAGGCCGGCGAGGCCGACCTCGGAGGTGCCGGTGAGGAAGAGCTCGTCCTTGGGGACTTCGTAGATCTGGTCGCGGTCGCCGGGGAGGAAGCCGGTCCCCTCCAGCGCCTCCTCGCGGACCAGGACCGGTGGCACCACCGGCTCGTGGCCCTCGCCGCGGACCAGCTCGATCGCGAAGCGGACCAGCGCCAGCTCGAGCAGGACGAGGTCGCCCTTGAGGTAGGCGAAGCGCGAGCCGGAGAGCTTCGCCGCGGCCTCCATCTCGATCAGGGCGCCGGCGAGCTCGAGGTGGTCGCGCGGCTCGAAGCCGAACTCGGGGCGCTCGCCGACCTCGCGCAGGACCACCGCGTCGTCCTCGGTCATCCCCTCCGGCGCGTCGGGGTCGGGGAGATTCGGCAGCTTCAGCGCCAGCTCGCCGAGCTTGGCCTCGACCTCCTCCAGCTCCTCCCTGCCCGACTCGATCCGCTCCTTCAGCCCCTGCACGGTCGCCATCAGCTCCTCGGCGTCCTCCCCCGCCTGCTTGCGTTCGCCGATCTGCTTGGAGAGCGCCTTGCGCTCGGCTTGGGCGTTATCGACCTCGGGCAGGAGCTCGCGCCGGCGCGCGTCGAGCGCCAGCAGCTCGTCGACCTGCTCGGCCGCGCCGCGCCGCGCCAGCGCCGCTTTGACCCGCTCGGGGTCGGAGCGGATCGCCTTCAGGTCAAGCATGGGGACCTCCGGCTAGGGAGAGGTCTGGCCGGGGCGCGGCGGCTCTTCGGCTTCCGAGCCGGCGTACTTGGCGACGAATTTGGCGACCGCCTTGGCCTCGTCGCCGACGACGATGTTCTGGGGCATGATCGCCCCGGAGAAGCCGCCGTTCTGGATTGCGAAGAGAGCGTCGTCATAGGTCTCGGTTCGCTGGTTCAGGTTCGGTCCCTGCGTCCGCTCGCCGCGGTTGCCGCTCCCCTGCGTCCCAGCTGCGCTCAGAGTGTGGCAGCCCGAGCAGTGGCTGGCGAAGAGCTCGGCGCCGCTGTAGTTGGGGTCGTCCTTGGAGACGGCGATCCCCTCTTCGCCGAAGCCGCAGGCGGCGAGGCCGAGGGCGGCGGCGACCAGCGTTGCTATGACCAGCGCGGAACGCATGCGGCGGGCATCATATTGTTAGTGACCAGGGTCGGCAGTCCTGCCCCGCCCTGGCGGCGTCTCGTCGTCCGCAGCGGCGTCCTCGGATTTGCCTTTGCCACCAGCAAAGGCCGCATCCTGCGTCCTTGCTGCAAACGACGAGTCACTCGCCAGATGCGGCACACGCCTGCCGGCCCTGGTCACCGCCGATCCCGCTCTCCGACGATGCCGACGCCCGACCCAGCCCGCTTCCGCGCCGCCATGGCAGGGCTGCCCACGGGGGTGACGATCGTCACCGCCAGCGGGCCCGAGGGACCGGCCGGAGCGACCGCCAACGCCGTCTGCTCGCTCTCGATCGAGCCGATGATGATGCTCGCCTGCCTCGACCGCGGCTCCCGCACCCTGCTCGCCGTCCAGGCGGCCGACCGCTTCGGCATCAGCGTCCTCCACGCCGGCCAGGAGCCGATCGCCCGCGCCTTCGCCACCAAGGCCCCGGTGGCCGAGAAGTGGTCCGGCGTCGGCTGGAGCGAGCGCGACGGCCTGCCGGCGATCGACGACGCCCTGATCTGGATCGCCTGCGACCTCCGCGACGTGATCTCCGCCGGCGACCACGTGATCGTCACCGGCGCAGTGCGGGCGCTGGAGTCGAGCGACGGCGACCCGCTCGTCTTCCACGGCGGCGAGTACCGGCCGCTCGACTGAAGTCGGACCGGGCTCAGTCGCAGCCGGTCGCGATCGCGAGGGCCCGGCAGACCTCGTGCATGCGGGCGCCGGAGAGGGTCGCGATCGGCTCGCTGAGGAGCGAGCGGCTAACGGTCCGCAGGTTGTCGAAGTTGACGACGCACTCGCGGGGCAGGCCATCGCTGGAATCGAGCCGAACCTCGATCGGGATGTCCCGGATCTTCGTCGTCAGGTAGGCGATCACGACACGCCCCATTGCGGGGATCGCCTCGTCGCGAGTCAGCACCAGAACGGGGCGCCGCTTTTCTTCGTCGGGAAGCGAGGCCCAACAGATGTCTCCTCGCCTCACCATGGCTCTTCTTCGATGTCCTCACGCACGCCCGCTTCGGCGCTCGCCATCTCCTCCGCAGTCGTCGGGATCCGTTCGTAGCCCTCGATGATTTCGCGGGTGATCCGGTCTCGCTCCTCGTCGTGGAGATAGGCCTCGATCGCGTCGCGGATCAACGCCGATCGCGAGCGGCCCTCCCGCGCGGCCCGCTCGTCGAGCCGCCGCAACAGGTCCCGCGTCAGCTGAACCAGCGTCTGAGTGCGCGACATCGGCCATATGGTATCCAATGGTTGAGAGACGGACATGCCCTCCTAGGCACCGGGAGGGGCAAACTCTCCCCCCTCAAGAAAACCAGTGGGCACTTGAGCACCCATACGGTGTTCAATTGACCTCTCGATGAGCGAGTGGACGTTTGCGCAGAAGGGCCTCGTCGTCCTGGCGGCGCTGCAGCTGCTGTGGGCGACCGCGGGGTTGATCGCCGAGCCGAGCTTCCAGATCGGCGCCGACGCGCCGACCGAGAAGGTGCTCTGGGTCGACTTCAACGGCTACCACGCCCTCTCGGGCTTCCTCCTCTTCCTCCCCGCCTTCTACTTCGCCCGCCGCCCCGACTGGGCGCTCTACTACACGCTCTACATCGTCGTCGCCCTCTACGCGACCGGCATCTGGGCCCTCTTCAGCGAGCAGCCGGGCTGGGTCTTCACCTTCCCCAACAACGCCAACGACGGCATCTTCCACCTAGCCACCGGCACCCTCTTCGCCGCCGTAGCGGCGATCCAGCTGGCGCAGGACAGGCCTGCCAGAACGGCCTAAAGCCCGCTCGTCCCCGCGGCGCGGAGGCCCAAGAAGAAGACGACGCCGCAGCTGACGGCCATGATCCCCATCTCGCGGCGGACTATGGCCAGGGCGAGTGATTCTTGTTCGGGTTGAGAGAGGGACTCGGGGTCGAGGTCGCCTACCTCGCGGTGGGCGGCGTCGGCGCGGGCGCCTTCGGCGATGAAGGAGACGACGAGGGGGAGGATGCCGTAGAGGTAGTGGAGGCCGTCGTCCTGCTCGTGCCCGGTGAGGACGAGGAGGGCGCCGAGCAGGGCCTGGGCGAAGACCGAGGCCTGGGCGGCGCGGAGCAGGTACCAGAAGGGGATCGAGGGACGATCGCGGTACCAAGCGATGCCGCCGACCAGCCCCGCGGCCGCATTTAGCGCGATCAAAGAGACGCCGACGGCGATGTGGAGGCCGACCAACTTTATATCCGCCCAGTGGGGTCGGGATTCCGCTTGCTGATGCGGAATATCACTATGTAGCAAGTTGTCACAAAGTCGGTATATAACAGGGGGCGGCGGCTGAAGCCGGGTATCCGATGCCCAGAAGCCGGCCGCCCCTGACAACCCGACCTCCCCGTGCTCAAGACCTACCTCCCGATCCTCGTCTTCGCCGTCCTCGGCCTCACCGTGGGCGGCATCTTCGCGCTGGTCAACCACCTGGTCGGCCCGAAGCAGCTGTCGCGGCGGACCGCGGCGGGCCGGCGCCAGGGCGAGCCCTACGAGTCGGGGATCCCGGTCGAGCCGGCGAAGGGCCTGCGCTTCGGGGTCACCTTCTACCTCGTCGCGATGCTCTTCATCCTCTTCGACATCGAGGTCGTCTTCCTCTACCCGGTCGGGGTGATCCTCAAGGGGGCCGACAGCCTCCTCGTCCTCGGCGAGCTCGTCACCTTCGTCGCCCTCCTGCTCGTCGCCTTCGTCTACGTCTGGCGGAAGGGGGCCCTGGATTGGAGGTAGAGCGCCGCAGCCTGCGCGAGAAGCAACTCGCCGCCCGCGACCTGCTGCGCGGCGACCTCGAGGGCGAGGACCTCGAGCGCTACGTCGAAGAGCGGGTCCTCACGACCACCTTCGAGAAGACGCTCAACGTGGCGCGGGCGAACTCGATCTTCCCGCTCACCTTCGGCCTCGCCTGCTGCGCGATCGAGGGGATACCGATGGCGGCCGTGACCTCTCGGTACGACATCGCCCGCTTCGGCGCCGAGGCGGGGCGAGCCTCGCCGCGCCAGGCCGACCTGATGGTCCTCTCGGGCCGGGTCGCGGTGAAGATGGCGCCGATCATCCGCCGCCTCTACGACCAGATGCTGGAGCCGAAGTGGGTGATGGCGATGGGCGCCTGCTCCTCCTCGGGTGGGATGTTCGCCAACTACGCCGTGCTCCAGGGCGCCGACAAGTTCCTCCCGGTCGACATCTACGTGCCCGGCTGCCCGCCGCGGCCGGAGGCCGTCCTCTACGGCTTCACGAAGCTGCAGCGCCAGATCGTCGGCAACCCCGATCAGGGCTGGCGCCAGCGCTACGACGCCTACGGCAGCGAGGAGTGGGCGCGCGGCGGCCCCCGCAGCGAACCGAGCCCGGAGGCGGCGCGAGCCTACGAGGAAGCGAGGCGCGCGGTCGAAGACCTGCGCGCGAGCGGGGAGCCCTCCCTTGCCTGACGCCCCCGGACTGGAGCTGATCCGGGGGGAAATCGAGCGCGACCGCCCCGGAGCCGTCCTCGCCACCTCCTTCGACCGCGGCCAGGCCGCGCTGATCGTCGATCCCGAGCACGTGCTGGAGGTGCTGCGCTGGCTCCGCGACGAACCAGCCCACCGCTACGACTTCCTCTCCAGCCTGCATGCAGCTGACTACCTCCCAGCCCAACCGCGCTTCGCAGTGCATTACGAGCTGCTGAACCGCGATCGTGTGGAGCGCCTCCGGGTAAAAGCGCTTTTGCCAGACCCCTCTCCCGCGGGTGGCGACGATATTGAGGACTCTCCCGGTAGGGAGAGCCCAATATCGGAGACAGGACCCGCGGGCCAAGGCCATGGTCTCCCCGAAATCGACTCATGTGTCGAGCTGTTCCCGACGGCCGAGGCCCAGGAGCGGGAAGTCTTCGACTTCTTCGGGATCGTCTTCCGCGGCCACCCCAACCTGACCCGGATCCTGATGCCCGACGACTACGTCGGCTGGCCGCAGCGACGCGACTTCCCGATCGGCGGCGAGCCGGTCACCTTCACCTACTCGGAACGGGCCTATGACTGAGCTGCGGGAGCTGACGGAGGACCGGACCAGAGAGGTGATGACGGTCAACATCGGACCGCACCACCCGGCGACCCACGGGGTGCTGCGGCTGGTCGTCGACCTCGAAGGCGAGATCGTGCGCGAGCTGCGGCCGGTGATCGGCTACGTCCACACCGGGATCGAAAAGTCCTGCGAGGACAAGAGCTACTGGAAGGTCATCCCCTTCGTCGAGCGGATGGACTACGTCTCCTACTTCTTCCAGATGGAGGCCTTCTGCGGCGCGGTCGAGCGCCTGGTCGACCTCGAGATCCCGCCCCGCGCCAAGTACCTGCGGACGCTCTTCCTCGAGCTCAACCGGATCCACTCCCACCTCGTCTGGCTCGGCACCACCGCCCTCGACCTCGGCGCGATCTCGATGCTCTGGTACTGCTTCCGCGAGCGCGACAAGATCCTCGACCTCTTCGAGATGGCGTGCGGGCAGCGGATGCACACCCGCTACTTCCAGGTCGGCGGCGTGATCGAGGACATCCCCCTCGGCTTCGAGCGCAAGTGCCGCGCCTTCGCCGAGGAAATGCCGATCCGGGTCGGCCAGTACCAGGACCTGCTCGACCGCAACGAGGTCTTCCTCTCCCGCACCAAGGGGACCGGGATCGTCCCCCGCGAGCGGCTGTTGGAGCTGGGCGTGACCGGGCCGCTGCTGCGCGCCGCCGGCGACCCCTGGGACCTGCGCAAGGCCTTCGACTACCTCGCCTACCCCGAGGTCGACTTCAAGATCCCGGTCGGCACCGTCGGCGACAACTACGACCGCTACCGGGTGCGGGTGGCGGAGATGGTCGAGTCGGCGCGGATCGTCGTCCAGTGCCTCGACGCCCTCCCCGACGGCCCCTTCATCGCCGACGACCGCAAGTACGTGCTGCCGCCGCGCTCGGAGCTCTCGACCTCGATGGAGTCGCTGATCCACCACTTCAAGCTCGTCACCGAGGGATACCGGGTGCCGCCCAGCGAGATCTACTACTCGATCGAGGGGCCGCGCGGGGAGCTCGGCTGCTTCGTCGTCGCCGACGGCTCGGCGAAGCCGGCCCGGGTCCACTTCCGCGACCCCTCCTTCGTCAACCTGCAGGCCTTCCGCGAGATGGCGCTCGGCAGCTACGTCGCCGACATGATCGCCAGCCTCGGGATGCTGGACCCGATCCTCGGGGGGGTCGATCGATGACTGGCAGGACCATGCGCCAAGCCCGCGGGTCCTGTCTCCGATATTGGGCTCTCCCTACCGGGAGAGTCCTCAATATCGTCGCCACCCGCGGGAGGAGGGCTTGTGGCTGAGCTGCCGGTTGATCCAGCGGTGCGTGAGGGTCGGGTGCCTGGGGGTTCCTCGGAGGAGATTCCCGAGCTTCGTGAGGTCGATTGCCCGCCGGAGCTGAAGGAGCGGATCGAGATGCTGATGGGGCGCTACCCCGACCGGCGCTCGGCTTCGATCCCGGCGCTTTGGGCGGTGCAGGAGCGGTATGGCTGGTGCACGCCGGAGGGGATCCGCCAGGCCGCCGCGGTGATGCGGGTCACCCCCGCCTACCTGGAGTCGGTGGCGAGCTTCTACGACCTCCTCCACACCTCGCCGGTGGGCTCCCATCGGATCGAGGTCTGCACCAACATCAGCTGCTGGATGCGCGGCGGCGACCGCCTGCTCGACGCCTTCAGGGCGGCGGCTGCCGGCGACGAGGACTTCTTCGTCACCGGCTTCGAGTGCCTCGGCGCCTGCGACATCGCCCCGATGGCCTCGATCGACCAGCGCTACTACGGCCCGCTGGAGGCGGCCGAGGCGGGGGCCGCGATCGAGCAGCTGCGGGCCG
>DATHFL010000115.1:0-2508 GCA_035318125.1 Solirubrobacterales bacterium
GCGGCATCGATGATCGTGTCGACCGGGACCTGCTTGCCGAGGTCGATCACGGTGTAGCCGTTGTTGGTGAGGATCGTGTTGACGAGCGACTTGCCGATGTCGTGGACGTCGCCGAAGACGGTCGCGATCACGACCTTGCCCTTGGTGTGGCCCTCGATCCGGTCGAGGTAGTTCTCCAGCTGGGCGACGGCGCGCTTCATCACTTCCGCCGACTGCAGGACGAAGGGGAGGATCAGTTCGCCGGCGCCGAATTTGTCGCCGACCTCCTTCATCGCCGGCAGCAGCACCTCGTTGAGGGTGGGGACGGCGCCGATCTTCTCGACCGAGCGGTCGATCCACTCCTCGACCCCGTCCTTCTTGCGGCGCAGGATGTGCCAGTGCAGGGCCTCCTCCGGCCCCATCCCGGCGGTCGGGTCGGCGGCCTCCGCCTCGGCCTCCTCGCCCTTGGACTCGAAGTGGGAGATGAAGCGCTCGAGCGCGTCGTCGCGGCGGTTGAAGACGAGGTCGTCGGTCAGCTCCCGCTCCTCGTCGGGGATCTCGCCGTAGGGGGTGATGTGGTTGGGGTTGACCATCGCCAGGTCGAGGCCGGCCTCGACACAGTGGTGGAGGAAGACCGAGTTGAGCACCGCCCGCGGCCGTGGGGAGACGCCGAAGGAGACGTTGGAGACGCCGAGCGAGGTCTTGACGCCGGGGAGCTCGGCCTTGATCCGGCGGATTCCCTCGATCGTCTCCACCGCCGAGGGCTTCCACTCCTCGTCGCCGGTGGTCAGGGTGAAGGTGAGGGCGTCGAAGATCAGCGCCTCGGGGTCGAGGCCGTGCTCGTCGCAGGCGATCTCGCGGATCCGCTTGGCGATCTCCAGCTTGCGCTCCGCCGTCTTCGCCATCCCGACCTCGTCGATCGTCAGCGCGATCAGGGCGGCGCCGTGCGCCTTCGCCAGCGGGATCACCACGTCGGCCTTGTCACGGCCGGCCTCGAGGTTGATCGAGTTGACGATCGCCCGGCCGGGGATCTGCTCCAGCGCCGACTTGATCACGTCCGGCTCGGTCGAGTCGACCTGGATCGGGGCCGGCTGGGTGAGCGAGATCCGCTTGACGACGGCGGTCATCTGCTCGGCCTCGTCCTGGCGCTCGGTCAGCGCCACGCAGGTGTCGAGCACGTGGGCGCCGCCTTCGACCTGGTCTTCGGCGACCTGGACGAGGCCGTCGTAATCGTCGGCGAGCAGCAGTTCCTTCGCCTTTTTCGAGCCCTGCGAGTTGACCCGCTCGCCGACCAGGGTCGGCCGCGGCTCCTGCACCAGCGGCGTCGAGGTCATCATCGAGGAGATCTCGATCGGGCCGGGGGCGGGGCGCTCGCCGGGGACGCGGCCGCCGACCCGCTCTCGGATCGCGGCGATGTGGGCGGGGGTGGTGCCGCAGCAGCCGCCGACGATGCCGACCCCGTAGCGCTCGACGAACTCGCCGAGCGTCGCCGCCAGCGGCTCGGGCTCTTCCGGGAAGATCGTCTCGCCGTCGGGTCCCTGCAGCGGCAGGCCGGCGTTGGGGATGCAGTGCACCGGCAGGGGGCTGTTCTCGCCGAGGAAGCGGATCGCGTCGCGCATGTCCTCCGGCCCGGTCGAGCAGTTGAGGCCGATCACGTCGACGTCGAGCGCGCTCAGGGTCGTCAGCACCGCGCGGATGTCGGTGCCGAGCAGCATCTTGCCGCCGTTGGGCAGCAGCGAGACGCTGCACTGGATCGGCAGCGTCCGGCCGCTCCTCGCGAAGGCCTCGCGGGCGCCGAAGATCGCCGCCTTCACCTCGAGGATGTCCTGCGCGGTCTCGATGATGATCAGGTCGGCGCCGCCTTCGACCAGGCCCTGCGCCTGTTCGGCGAAGACCTCGGCCAGGCGGCCGAAGGAGATGTCGCCGAGGGTCGGGTCGGTGGAGGCGGGGAGGAAGCCGGTCGGGCCGATCGAGCCGGCGACGAAGCGCTCCTCGCCGGCGGCCTTGCGGGCGATTTCCGCCGCCTTGGTGTTGATCTCCAGGGTGTGCTCGCCGAGGCCCCACTCTTCGAGCTTCAGTCGCGATCCCTGGAAGGTGTCGGTCTCGACCACCTCGGCGCCGGCCTCCAGCATCGAGCTGTGGACGCCCTCGATCACGTCGGGGCGGTTGAGCACGAGCGCCTCGTGGCATTTGCCCTCGAGGCCGCCGTAGTCCGCCTGCGTGAGGTCGAACTGCTCCAGCGTCGCGCCCATGCCGCCGTCGAAGACGACGACCCGCTCGTTAATCGCCCGTATGTAATCGCGCTCCGGCATGAACCTGAAAAGGCTACCGGGGCGCTGGGGGCTATCGACGCAGGCCGAGGCGGCGGCGCCAGTCGCGGGCGTTGAAGAGGCGGGCGAGGGGGGAGATCAGGCGGCGGCGGGCCTTGGTGTAGGGGTACCAGCCGGGCTCGCGCTTGCCGCCGAAGCGGGTGATCACCAGCGACTCGCTGCGGCAGTACTTCCTGATCCCGCCCTCTCCGTGGCGGGT
>DATHFL010000116.1:0-10228 GCA_035318125.1 Solirubrobacterales bacterium
GGAGCCGGTCAGCGCGAGCACCCTCCGCGCCAGCTCGCCGATCGCGATCTCCTCGCGGTCGTTGCCGACGTTGACCGGCAGCGGCTCGGGGGTCGCGAGCGGGACGAGATCGAGCAGAGCGCGGACCGCGTCCTCGACGTAACAGAAGGCGCGGGTCGGCTCGGCGCCGAAGACCTCGACGCGGTCCCCTCCCGCCAGCGCCCGCTCGATCAGCTCGGGGACCACGTGGGCGCTGCCCATCCGCGGCCCGTAGACGTTGAAGAGGCGGACGATCGTCGCCGGCAGCCGGTGGCGGGCGGCGGTCGCCCGCACCAGCATCTCCCCGCAGGCCTTGCTGAGGGCGTAGCTGGCCCGCGGCGCCCCCAGGTCGGGGCAGACGAACGGCGCCTCCTCGCCGACCGGGACGCTCGCCAGCCCCATCGCCACCGCCGCGTCGGCGATCTCGCTGGTCGAGCTGAAGGCGAAGGCCCCCGCCCCCGCGTCGAGGCTCCAGGCGAGGACGTTGTCGAGGCTGAGGAGGTTGGTCCGCAGCGCCGCCGCCGGCGCGGCGCTGACGTTGCCGACCCCGACCGCCGCCGCCAGGTGGACGACGAGGTCGGGACGCGCGGCGGCGCCCCCGGCGAGCGGCCGGGTGAGGTCGTGCTCGACCAGCTCCGCCTCCCCCTCCAGCAGCTCGTCCAGGGCCCGATCCCGGCGGCCGCGCGAGAAGTCGTCGACGATCGTCACCCGCCAGCCGCGCTCGAGCAGCTCGCGCGCCAGGTGCAGGCCGACGAAGCCGGCGCCGCCGGCGAGCAGCGCCCGCTCAGTCATGGCCGAGGCGCAGGTAGGTGCAGCCGGAGCCGTTGAGCCCGAGGCGCGCGTCCCGCCACAGCCCCCAGAGGTCGTAGACGATCCGCGGCGGGCGCATCGAGGCGACCAACGCCCGCGCGTCCTCGCCGCGGTAGGCGGGGTGGTCGTTCAGCAGCACCGCCGCGTGGGCGCCGCGGAAGCCCGCCGCCAGCTCGACCGGGGCAACGCCGAAGGGCTCGATCCGCTCGGCGGGGACGACGAAGTCGTGGCCGCGGAGCTCGCGCACCGACCCGCGCAGGCACTCGATCAGCGGCCCGGCGGCGTTGCCGCGGACGTCGTCGGTGACCGGCGAGCCCTTGTAGGCGAAGCCGGCGACGAGGACCGTCCCCTCCCCCGCCGCCGGCTCGGCGGCGGCGCCGAGCAGCGCCATCACCCGCTCGGCGACGTGACGGGGAACGCTCTCGTTGAGCTGCCGCGCCGCCGCCACCAGCAGCGGCTCGCGGTTGGCCATCGCCACCGAGTGGGAGAGCAGGTAGGGGTCCTTGACCAGGCAGCTGCCGCCGACGTAGCCCGGAGGGGCGATGTCGGGACGGGGATAGCCCTCGTTGGCGGCGGCGATCACCTCGCCGGCGTCGAGGCCGAGGCCGTGCGCCATCAGCGCGACTTCGTTGCCGAACCCGTAGAGGACGTCGGTGTGGGCGTTGCAGGCGAGCTTCACCATCTCCGCCGCCGCCGCCGAGCTGACGCCGACGGTCTCGGTCCCGAGCCGGGCGAAGAGGCCGGCCGCCGCCCGGGCCACGTCCCGGTCGTCGCTGCCGACCACCTGGGGGAGCTCGGCCAGCTCCCGCAGCGCTTTGCCCTGGATCGTCCGCTCCGGGCAGAAGGCGAGGCGGGGCCGCTCGATGAAGCGGGCGAGGCGTTCGTGCACGAAGCCTTCGGTGGTGCCGACCGGGACGGTGCTGCGGACGACGACGACGGCCTCGGGGTCGAGGCGCGGGCCGATCTCCTCCAGCGCCCGCCGCAGCTGCGAGAGGTCGGGGGCGCGGGTCTCGCGGTCGATCGGGGTGCCGACGCAGACGACCACGAACGGCGGCAGCCGCTGCGGCAGCGCCGCGGTCAGGGCGAGGGCGCTGGCCGGGAGGTCCCGCAGCGCCTCCCGCACCCCGGGCTCCTCGCACCAGGGCTCGCAGGCGGCGATCCGCTCGACCGCCTCCGGCACGCGGTCGTAGCCGAGCGTCCTGACGCCGGCTCCCGCCAGGGCGACGGCCAGGGTGAGGCCGACGTAGCCGAGGCCGACCACCGCCACCTCCGCCCCTTCAGGCCCGGAGGACAACCTTCACCGCCTCCCGCGCGTCGAACAGCCGGTAGGCCTCCGCCGCCCGCTCCAGCGGCAGCCGGTGGGAGACGATCGCGCCGGGGCTGAGCCGGCCGGCCTCGATCTCGGCCAGCAGCTCCTCGCGGACCCCGAGCGGGTCGCCGACGACGAACTTCAGGGTCAGCTCGCGGGCGAAGGCCTCGCGGGCCGGGAACGGCATCGCCTCGGAGCGATGCGCCCCCACCGCCACCACCGTGCCCCGCGGCCGCACCAGCTCCAGGGCCGTGGCGAGCGCGGCGTCGCTGCCGACCGCCTCGACGACGACGTCGGCCTCGGGGCCGCCGTCGCTGGTGACGGCGACGGCGCCGAGCTCGACCGCCCGCGCCACCCGCCGGGGATCGGAGTCGACGGCGAACACCGCCCCCGCCCCCGCCCGCAGCGCGCAGCTGACCGTGCAAAGCCCGACTGGCCCGCAGCCGACGACGGCCAGGCTCTCGCCCTCCCCCAGCCCCGACTCGGCGACCGCCATCCAGGCGGTGGCGAGCACGTCGGCGACGAAGACCGCGTCCTCGTCGTCGATCCCGTCGGCGATCGGGCAGAGGAGGAGGTCGGCGTTGGGGACGCGGACCAGCTCGGCCTGCCCGCCGGCGAGGTCGGCGCCGACCGCGGTCCCATAGCCGAACAGCGAGGCCCGCGAGCACTGGTAGTGCCAGCCCCGCTCGCACCACCGGCACTCGCCGCAGGCGACGAGGTCGGAGGCGACCACTCGCTGCCCCGGCACCAGCGAGCGCACCGCCGCGCCGACGGCGACGATCTCGCCGACGAACTCGTGACCGAGGACGGTGCCGGGAGGAACGCCGTCGACCTCGCCGCGGTAGGCGTGCAGGTCGGTGCCGCAGATCGCCGCCAGCGAGACCGCGACGATCGCGTCGCCCGCCTCCAGCAGCACGGGGTCGGCGAGCTCGCAGACCTCGACCCGGCGGGGCCCCTGCAGGACCACCGCCCTCATGCCGCACCCGCTGCGAACGCCTCGCGCAGGTGCGGCCGCTGCACCTTGCCGGCCGCGTTCCGCGGCAGCGCCCGGCGCAGGTCGAAGGCGACCGGCCGCTTGTGGGGCGCCAGCCGCCGCCGGCAATGGGCGGCGAGGTCCGCCTCGGCGAGCGCGGCGCCCGCCCGCGGCACCACCGCCGCGACGGGCACTTCGCCCCAGATCTCGTCGGGGACGCCGATCACCGCCGCCTCCTCCACCCCCGCGACCTCCGCCAGCGCTTCCTCGACCTCGGCCGGGTAGACGTTCTGGCCGCCGCGGATGATCGTCTCGGCGATGCGGCCGACCAGTTGCAGCGCCCCGCGCGCGTCGATCCGCCCCAGGTCGCCGGTCCGCAGCCAGCCCTCCTCGAGCGCCTCGGCGCTGGCCTGCGGCTCGCCGAGGTAGCCGGACATCAGCGCCGCGCTGCGGATGCGGACCTCCCCCGCCCCGGCGTCGCCCGCGCCGTCGATCCGCAGCTCGACCCCCGGCAGGGGCAGGCCCGCGACCGCGATCGGCCCGCCGGCCTGCGCCTGGCCGTAGCAGTCGCGCAGCCGGGCGCCGAAGGCGACCTCGGCCGCCTCCCGCACCCTCGGCTCGATCGGCGCCCCACCGTGGAAGACCTCCCGCAGGCTGGAGAAGTCGCGCGAGGCCAGGCCCCGCGCCCGCAGGGTCAGCGCCAGCATCGAGGGGACCATGTACATCTGCGTCGCCCGCCGGCGCTCGATCGTCTCGATCGCCCGCTGCGGGGTGAAGTCGCGAACCAGCGCCAGGTGCGCCCCGATCCCCAGGTAGGCGATCGCGATCATCGCGGTCGAGTGGAAGAGCGGCGTGCAGCTGAAGTAGACCTCGCCGGCGGACGGCCGCACCCCGGCCAGCCAGGAGAGCGCCGCCGCCTCGACGGCGCGCGAGGAGATGACGGCGCCCCGGGGACGCGAGGTCGTCCCCGAGGTGAGGAGGACGAGCTCGGGGCCCTCCGGCCGGCGTTCGACCGGCTCGATCGGGGGACCGCTCGCGGCCATCCCCTCCCAGCGCTCGCCCCCGAGCTCGGCGATCGAGGCGCCGGGCGCCGCCTCGCGCACCGGCCCCAGCAGGTCGCCCTCCCCGAGCGCGCCGTCGAGGCCGAGCGCGGCGGCGAGCGCGCCCAGCTCCGCCGCGGTGAGGCGGTGGTTGAGCGGGACGACGACCGCGCCGGTGAGCGAGAGCGCGATCAGCGCCTCGACCGCCTCGACCCGGTTGCGGGAGAGGAGGGCGACCCGGTCGCCGGGCCGCACCCCCCTCCCCTGCAGCGCCCCGGCCAGCCGCAGGGCGCGCTCGCGCAGCTCGCCGTAGCGCAGCGCGCGGCGCTCGTCGGAGACGGCGATCGCCTCCGCGTGGGCGGCGGCGCGGTCGATCGCCTGCCGGAACCACATCTCCCTACTCCTCGGCCAGCGCGGCGACCATCACCGGGACGCGCCGGCGGGGCGAGGCGAGCAGGAGGGCGAGGACGCTGAGGAGGATCGCCAGCGGCAGGCTGGCGACGATCAGCGCGACCGGCATCTCCACCGCCGGCAGCAGACCGCTCTGCGCCGCGATCGCCGCGAGCAGGGCGTAGACGCAGCCGACGCCGACCGGGACGGCGATCAGCCAGGCCGCGAGCCCGAGCGCCACCGCCTCGCGCAGGAGCTGCCCCCAGAGCACCGAGACCGGCGCCCCGACCAGGCGGGTCAGCGCCAGGCTGCGCTGGCGCAGCGAGAGGCTGGTCGCCAGGGTGACGCCGCCGACCAGCAGCGCCAGCAGGAACATGATCTGCCCGAAGACGACGAAGGCCTGGACGAGCTTGCCGGCGACGTCGTCGAAGCGGTGGCGGATCTCGCCGCGGTCGTAGACGGTCAGCCGCGGGTAGCGGGAGCCGAGCAGCTCGCGGATGCGCGCCGCCACCGCGGCGGCGGAGGCCCCCGGCGCCAGCTCGACGATCGCCTGGTAGTGGCGCTCGTCGCCGGTCAGCGAGCGGTAGAGGCCGGGGGCGACGAGCAGCATCCCGGCCGGCGAGGAGAGGTTGTCGACGATCGCGACCACCCGCAGGCTGCGCTCGCCGTCGAGCGCGGGGACCGCGAGCCGGTCGCCGACCCGCGTCTCGAAGCGGCGGGCGTAGTTCGAGGCGACGGCGATCGTCCCGGCCCCCTCGAGGGCCCGCCAGAGCGCGGCGCCGGACGGTCCTTCGGTGCTGCGCAGGTCCGTATAGCGATCGCCCTCCCCCCGCGGCCCCCAGGTCCAGAGCGGCACCCGGGTGTCGTGCAGCTCGACCGTGCTGTAGGTGAAGGTGCCGACCGACTCGACCCCGCGCACCCGGCCGAGGTCGCCGACGACCGCGGGGGCGAGCTTGTCTTCCTGCAGGTTCGCCCCCGATTCCGCCGTCTGCACGAAGAGGTCGCCGCGGGTCCAAGCCTCGACGCTGCGGGAGATGCCGCTCTTGATGCTGCCCGCCGCCCCCTCGAGCCCGATCGCCATCGAGATCGCCAGTCCGAAGACCGCCAGCAGCGTCGCCGTGCGTCGGGCGTTGAGGGCGACCTCGCGGCCGGCGGCGAGCGAGGCGAAGGCCGGGCGCCGGCGGATCAGGGCGCCGACCAACAGCGGCGCCAGCAGGCTGACCGCTCCGAGCAGGACCAGCAGCGGCAGGAGGGCGACCTGCCGCTGCTCCTCGGGCAGGAGGACCAGCGCCGCGACCGCCAACACCAGCGCCAGCGCCGCAACCGCCCCCGCCAACCGCGAGCGAGGGGAGCCGGCGCCGGCGACCGCCCGCCGCCCGGCGACCGCCTCGATCACCGGCATCCGCCGGATCGAGACGACCGAGACCGCGAGGGCGGCGAGGAAGATCAGCGCGCTGACGCCGACCGCCCCCGCCAGCGGCTCGGCGATCGGGGTCCCCGGGGCGGCGGCGAGCTGGGTCAGCGCGACCAGCGTGCGCGAGAAGTTGGCGAGCGAGTGGCCGAGGAGGATTCCCAGCGGCCCGCCGATCAGGGCGCTGAGGACGAAGACCCCGCCCAGGACCAGGGCCGAGGCGAGCGCGATCTGAGCGGTGCGGGCGCCGCAGAGCCGCAGGCGGGCGAGGCTCTCGCGGGCGTCTTCGAGCGTCAGCCGCCAGCTGAAGAAGAGGATGCCGCCGGCGGCGAAGACGGCGATCGCGACGAAGATGTCGAGCAGGTTGCGGGTCGGGGCGAAGGAGTTCGAGTAGGACCGCAGCACTTCGTCGGGGGGGACGACCGCCGCGGTCGGACCGGCGCTGCGTTCCAGGGCCGAGCGCAGCCGGCCCGGCCGCCCCGAGCCGAGGGCGAGGATGAGGTCGGCGACCTCGCGCCGTTCGAAGGTGCCGGCGACGAGGCTGAACGGGGCGATGACGAAGGCGCCGCGGTTGGGGAAGGGACCCGGGACGAGCCGCGTCACCCGCCAGCTGGCGCGACCGTGCGGGGTCTCCACCGCCAGCTTCGAGCCGGCCTCGATGCCCCTCGCTTCCGCCCAGCTGCGGCTCACCAGCACCGGGTTGGCAGCGCCGGCGGCCTTCATCAGCGCGATCCGCTGCTGGAGCGGGAGGAAGAACCAGGTCTCGCCGCTCACCCCCGCGACCACGATCGGCTCGTGCCCGGGGCCGGCGAGATGGGTGTTGGCGAGCAGGACCGGCGCCAGGCTCGCGTCCGGGGCGGCCGCCTGCATCCTGCGCAGGGTGTCGATCTCCATCCCCGAGGCCGAGCGCGAGGTCACCACCCATTCGGCGTCGGTGACGCTGGAGAGGTTCGGCCCCGCGATCGCCCGCTCGACCGAGACGGCGACGACGCGGACGCCGGTGGTCAGGGCGATGCACATGGCGCCGGCGAAGATCGCCGCCACCGCCCGGAAGCGGTGGGAGCAGAAGGACCGCAGCAGCGAGCGGGCGACGAGCCTGGTCCCGGCGAAGAGGCTCATCCCACCCGCCTGCCGTCGAGCATGCGGACCACCGTGTCGCCGCGATCGGCGATCCCCGGGTCGTGGGTGACGATCACGGCGCTGGTCCCGCCCTCGCGGGCGAGCTCGGCGAAGAGGCCCATCACGACCTCGCCGGAGGCCCGGTCGACCGCGCCGGTCGGCTCGTCGGCGAAAACCACCAGCGGCTCGGCGACGCAGGCGCGGGCGACGGCGGCCCGCTGCGCCTCGCCGCCGGAGACCTGGGCCGGGAAGGCGCCGGCGCGGGGGCCGAGGCCGACCCGCGCCAGCATCGCGTCGGCCCGGCGCAGGGCCTTGCGCCGGCCGAGGCCGGAGAGCATCAGCGGCGCGGCGACGTTCTCGCGCACGGTCAGCGAGGGCACCAGGTTGGCCCGCTGCAGGACGAAGCCGAGGTGCTCGGCGCGGAACCGCGCCGCCTCGGCGTCGGACATCGCGCCGAGGTCGCGCCCGGCGAGGTGGGCGCTGCCGCTGGTGGGCCGGTCGAGCCCCGCGAGCAGGTGCAGGAGCGTCGACTTGCCGCTGCCGCTGGGGCCGACGACGACCAGCGTCTCGCCGCGCTCGACGCCGACGTCGCAGTCCTCCAGCGCCACGGTCACGTTGCCGTTGCTCCCGTAGCGCTTGGTCAGCCCCACTCCCTCGAGCAGCACCTCAGCCTCCGTTCGGCCCGGTGTCGTAGGCCTCCAGCAGCTGCCGCCGCGAGCTCTCCAGGTCGGCGACCAGAGCGGGCAGGTCGGGGACCAGCTCCGCGTCGGCGACGACGTTCACCGTCATCTCCGCCGCCGTCAGCTGGCAGACGAAGCCGAGCGAGTGCCCGGCCGGCAGGTAGGTCCAGGAGCAGAGGCGGAGCGGTCGCCTGCCGCGGAAGCTGAGACCGCGGGAGCCGGCGAGGTGGGAGGCGATCGCGTTCACCGTCCCGCGGGTGGTGGTCATGGCCCAGGCGACCGCGTGGACGAGCGGCGCCGGAGCGCGGTCCATCGCCGCGGTCAGGGCCCGCGACTCCTCCACCTCGGGCCCCCGGTGCAGGGCCGCCACCGCGGCCTTCGCCGCCTCGGTGCGCCGCCGCGGGTCCGCCGCGGCGGCGCTCAGCGGCACCCGCACCGCCGAGTAGTGGTTGCCGAGGCGGCAGCGGTCGCGCCTGCCGCCGACGTCGACCATGGTGCCGATCTGCAGCGGCGCCAGGCGGTCGACCTCGACCCCCCGGCGGGCGAGGTGGCGGCGCAGGGCACCGGCCACCAGGCTCAGGTAGATCTCGTTCGGGAAGCACTCGGCGCCGGCGACCAGCGCCTTGACCTCGGCGATCGGCATCGCCATCGAGGCCACCCGCCTGCCCCTCCCGAGGGGGCCGTTGAGCGCCCGCAGCCGCGGCGGGCGTGGCCCCCGCAGCCACCTCGCGGCGGCGGTCCCGAGGCGCCTCGCCTCCCGCGGGCGCAGCGGCGCCGGCCGGGAGAGGGGAAGCGGCGCCGGCTCGGGGACCGCGTCCCCGAGCAGCGTCCGCAGGGCCAGGAACCCCGACTTGCCGTCGGCGAGGAAGTGGTGGTGGCGGAGGACCAGCGCGAACTCGCCCCTCCCCGCTGCCAGGTGCAGGCTCCACAGCGGCCGCTCGCCGGCGATCGAGCGCCCGAGCTCGGCGGAGACGAACTCCAGCCAGCCGGCTTCGTCGTCGAGCTCGGGGGGGACCGCGAGGACGTGCCGGTCGAGCTCGAACCCGGGGTCGGCGACCAGGCGAGCGGCGCCGAGGCGCAGGGCGGGATAGCGGAGCGCCGCGGTCAGCGGCGGCACCCCTCCCAGCCTGCGCCCGACGTGCGCACGCAGCTCCTCCAGCGACGGCGCCTCCCCCTCGAACCGCAGCAGCCAGACGCAGTCGGCGCAGACGTTCCGCCGCTTCCACTCGCTGGCGAGGATCGTCCTGTCGAAGCCGCCGAGCCTCATCGCCCGCTTAGCTCGCTGACCCACTCGCTCAGCGAGCTCAGGGTCTCGAGGCGCTCGGGTGAGACCTCGTCCTCGGGAATGCGCAGGCCGACCTGGTCTTCGAGGAAGGCGAAGAGGGCGATCGCGCTGACCGAGTCGAGGATCCCCTCCGCGACCAGAGGCGTGTCGTCCTCGACGCTGCCCTCGCCGAAGAGCAGGTCGCGCTCGATGTAGGTCCGCAGCAGCTCCCTGCAGGAGGCGGTGTCGATCGCCGCGGCCATCGCTCACCCCGCCTCCGGCCGCGGCAGGGAGTCGAGGTCGAGCTTCCCGTTCGCGGTGACCGGCATCGCTTCGAGCCCGACCAGGAACGAGGGGACCATCCCGAGGGGGAGCTGCTCGTACAGCCGCCGGCGGATCTCCGGCGGCTCGGGCGCCCGCGCGCCGGCGACGTAGGCGACCAGCCGCTCGCCGGCGCCGAGGTCGGAGCGCAGGACAACGGCGGCGCCGGTCACCCCCGGCATCGCTTCGATCAGAGCCTCGATTTCCCCCGGCTCGATGCGGAGCCCGTTCAGCTTCAGCTGCCGGTCGACGCGGCCGAGGTACTCCAGCAGCCCCGCCTCGCTCCAGCGCACGACGTCGCCGGTCCTGTAGACGGTGCCGGGCGCCCAGGGGAGCTCGACGAAGCGCTCCGCGGTCGCCTGCGGCTGGCCGACGTAGCCGTGCCCGACCTGCACCCCGCCGATGCAGAGCTCGCCGCTCTCCCCCACCCCGACCCGCTCGCCGTCCTCGTCGACGACGTAGCAATCGACGTTGGCGATCGGGCGGCCGATCGGGACGGTCTCGGCGCCCTCCTCGCAGCGCCAGCAGGTGACGTCGATGCTGGCCTCGGTGGGGCCGTAGAGGTTGAAGAGCCGCGCCGGCGCGAGCGCCGCGAGGGCACGGCGCATCAGCGGCGGCGAGAGCGCCTCGCCGCTGCAGAGGACCCGGCGCAGGCTGGCGCACTCGGCGCTCAGCGGCTGCTCGAGGAAGAGGGCGAGCATCGAGGGGACGAAGTGGACGGTGGTCACCTCCTCCGCGATCACGGTCTCGGCGAGGTAGCGGGGGTCGAGGTGCCCCTCCGGCGCGGCGAGGTGGAGCCGGGCCCCGGCCAGCAGCGGCCAGAGCAGCTCCCAGACCGAGACGTCGAACCCGATCGGCGTCTTCTGCAGGACCGTGTCGCCGGGGCCGAGGCG
>DATHFL010000117.1:0-4613 GCA_035318125.1 Solirubrobacterales bacterium
GAGGTCCACAGCGGCGGCTTGGCGGGATCTCCGACTCCTCCGATCGCCTTTCCGTGGACGGTGTCCCTCACCGACCCGCTGTTGCTGTACGTCGTGGCCTCTGCAGACTCCTGCTACTGCATCTGGCGCGCCGAGATTCCCTGGGTCAGTGGCAGCGAGCGGGGCACCATCAAGATCGACAACGGGGGAGAGGGCTTTGCCGTCGTTGGCGCCGAAGGGGTGCCTCACTACACTCTCGGCGCTGGCGGCTGGGAGCTCTTCAGCGTGTCTGGCCTCTCCGGCTAGCGGACGCTCTCAGCTCAAGGCGAGAACCAAGGAGAGTGCGTCGTCCACCTCTCGCATCTCGCTCGCACTCAGGCGTCCCTCGAAGTCATCCAGCCGACGTACGTCCAGCGCGCGCAGCTGCTCCACCATCACCCGCGTTCGCTGGCCGGCGATGTCAACCTCGGGTCGGAAGCTCGCCGCCTGCACGCTTCGGGAGGTGGGCGCGACCAGCACGGTCGAAAGCCCGAGGAGCTCGTCCGCTTGGACGAGTACGGCGTAGCGAGGCCCGTGCTGCTCATGGCCGCGACGCGCAGGCAGCCGCACCCGGTAGACGTCGCCGCGGGTCACTCAGGCCAATCGGCGCCGATTGCATCCATATCGGCCATCACACGATCGCGCGCCGCGCGGTCGAGCGGATCGCCCGCGAGTCGGGCAACCTCCGCCGCAAGCCCCGACCGCCTGCGCTCGCGCTCAGCCGTCTCGGCGATCGCCTGGCGAGCCGCCTCCGCCCTGGTAATCCCTCGCTTGCGGGCGAGATCCTCCAACGCGTGCCAGCCATCTGGGCCAAGACGAAGCGAAAGAGGATGGAAGGAAGCCATGAGGGCAGTGTAGCGCGAAGTGCACTACACCCCATCAAGTTCCGGCTGGACCTAAGCTAGTCGCCCGGTAGCCGATAGCGTCCCCTCTCTTGTTGGCTGACGAAGTTCGAAAGCAGGCCGGGGAGCTTGACCACGCGCGTGTTCCGATGGAGGTGGTCTGTGGGGAATTCGTCGAGGCTGTCGCGACCGCGCTGGCTGAGTTCTGGCCTGGCTACATAGATGAATGCATCGCCGAGAACGGGCCTCGTCTCACCTCGATGTCCGATAAGGCGATTGCCGCACTGAAAGGCGCGGTGGATGGGATCGTTGCGGACCCGCGGCCGGTGTGCCACCGCGAGATTGTCGATCGCAAGCCCGAGAGGTGGCCTCATCTCGTTCCGACGGAGGACCTAATCGAACGGGTGCGAGGCTCGAAGACCGAGGGCCTCGGTCGGCTTGCCTTCAGCCCGAGCCATAGCGATTGGGCGCCACCCGCTTTGGCATTTGCCGTTGAGTGCGCGGTCGGAGCGGTTGCGCTGCCCTTCCACATGGCCGGGCTTGCAACGCCAGCCGCCATCATCGATGAGGAGGGATGCCGGGTGGCTTTCAGCTCAAGCTGGACGGAGGAGATGAATGACGCGAGCGAGCGCTATTCCAGACTCGTCTTGACGATGGAGGGCCGGGCGCGGGAGCTTGCCGCCGCCATCGATCTACGCGACAACGAGACGATCAAAGATCGCTGGAAACAGGCGTAGCGGCAGATGGCAGCTCTCAGCCTCCGAGGCCGCGCCGTGGGCGGAGCGGAGAGGGAGGGATTCGAACCCTCGAGAGAGCTTGCGCCCCCTACTCGCTTAGCAGGCGAGTGCCTTCAGCCACTCGGCCACCTCTCCACGTGCGCGCCGCGCGCTGGGAACGATTGTAGGTACTGAGGGGCGATTTGGGACAGCTCCCGTCTACTCTCCGCGGATGGACGCTAAGGACGCAAGCGCGGGGGCCCACCTGGGGCGGCGGACCAAGATCATCGCCACGGTTGGGCCGGCGAGCTGGGAGCCGGCGGTGCTGGAGGGGCTGGTCGAGGCGGGGGCGGACGTCTTCCGGCTCAACTTCTCCCACGCGGGGCGCGAGCGGCAGGCGGAGACGATCGCGGCGGTGCGGGCGGCGGCGGAGCGGGTCGGGCGCGAGGTGGCGATCCTCGGCGACCTGCCGGGACCGAAGCTGCGGATCGGCTCGCTGCGCGGCGACGTCACCGAGCTCGAGACCGGGACGCACGTCACCCTCACTCCCGAGGAGGTCGAGGGCGATCGCGGGACGATCCCGGTCTCCTGGTCGGGGGTGAGCGACCTCGAGCAGGACCAGCTCGTCTACCTCGCCGACGGCGCGATCCGGCTCCGGGTCGGCGACAAGGAGAACGCGGGCGTCGGCGCCGAGGTCGAGGTCGGCGGCACCCTCTCCTCCCACAAGGGGATGAACATCCCCGGCGGCGTCGACCTGCCGGCGACGACCGGCGTCGACCTCGACTGGGTCGAGTTCGCGGTGAAGAACGGCGTCGACCTGCTGGCTGTCTCCTTCGTCTCCACCGCCGCCGACCTGCTGCCGGTGGAGACTCGGCTGAAAGAGCTCGGCTCCCGAATCCCGGTGATCGCCAAGATCGAGCGTCAGGAGGCGGCCGAGAACATCGAGGAGATCGTCCGGGTCGCGACCGGCGGGATCATGGTCGCCCGCGGGGACCTCGGGATCGAAGTGCCGCTGGAGCAGCTGCCGACCGAGCAGAAGCGGTTGATCCGCGCCGCCGGCAAAGCCTCGAAGCCCGCGATCACGGCCACCCAGATGCTGGCCTCGATGGTCACCGAGAAACGCCCGACCCGGGCTGAGGTGACCGACGTAGCCAACGCGATCTACGACGGCAGCGACGCGGTGATGCTCTCCGAGGAGACCGCGGTGGGCCAGAACCCGGTCGAGGCGGTTCGGGTGATGGACCGGATCGCCCGCGCCAACGAGCCCGACCTGCCCTACGGCGAGTGGCTCTTCACCCGCACCGACCAGGCGACCCAGGATGTCGCCGACTCGGTCGCCCAGAGCGCCGTCGGCGCCGTCTACCGGCTCGGCCTCAAGGCGCTGGTGGTGCCGACCAACACCGGCCGCACCGCCCGGCTCGTCTCCGCCCACCGGCCCAACGTGCCGGTCCTCGCGGTCTCCCCCTATATAGAGACGGTGCGCCGGGTCGGCCTGCTGTTCGGCATCACCGCGGTGCGGAGCGACTTCGGCACCGAGTTGCGCAGCCTGCTCGGGCACTGTGCCGGCGTCGCCGCCAGGGAGGGGATCGCCGAGCCAGGGGACCTGGTCGCGATCACCGCCGGCCTCGACGGCCAGGAACTGGGCACGAACCTGTTCGAGGTCCATAGGGTTCCGGAGCTATGAGCGCGGCGAGACTGGAACGCGACGGCGGGCTGGCGACGATCGTCCTCGACAGTCCGCCGCTCAATCTCTTCGACCAGCGGATGATCGACGACCTGCGCGCGGCGGTCGACGCGGTCGTCGCCGAGCCGCCGCGGGCGCTGCTGATCCGGGCCAAGGGCCGCGCCGTCTCCGGCGGCGTCGACGTCCACGTCTTCGCCGGGCTGACCCCGGAGCAGGGGAGCGCGCTGTGGACCGAGCTGCTGGCGATGATCGACGCGATCGAACTGCTGCCGGCGCCGGTCGTCTTTGCCGCCCATGCGCTGACCCTGACCGCCGCCTTCGAGCTCGCCCTCGCCTGCGACCTGATCGTCGCCTCGCCGAAGGCGAAGTTCGGCCTGGTCGAGAAGGTGGTCGGGCTGACGCCCTCGATGGGCGGCACCCAGCGCCTCGCCGAGCGCGCCGGCAGCGGCCGCGCCCGTCACTTCGTGATGTCCGGCGGGATCTTCTCGGCCGAGGAGATGGAGCGCTGGGGCGTCGTCAACCTGATCTACGAGGACCACGACTTCGAGGCGGCGGCACACAAGCTCGCGACCGAGCTGGCCGAGGGTCCGACCAAGGCGCACGCGATGACCAAGCACATCCTCCGCCGCTTCCGCGAAGGCGGGATCCCGGCCGCTGACGAGGCGGTGCGGAGCGAAGCCGCCGAGCTCTTCGCCACCGAGGACCTGCAGAACGCCGTCCGCACCTTCCTCGAGCACGGCGGCCCCGGGCACGCGACCTTCGAGGGCCGCTGAGGCGGCCTCCGCCGCCCAGCGCCGGGTAGGGTGACCCGATGACCGACTTCGACCTGATCGCGAAGGGAATGAGCCAGGCTGTTCCCTTCGCCGGCCACCTCAACCTCGAGATCGTCAGCATCGCCGAGGGCGAGGCGACCGTCGTCCTCCCCGAGCGCCCCGAGCTCGTCAACCACGTCGGCTCCCAGCACGCCGGCGCCCTCTTCACCGTCGCCGAGACGGCCTCGGGCGCGGCCTTCGTCGGCGCCTTCGTCGAGCGGATGGGCGACGTGACCCCGCTCGCCCGCAGCGCCGAGATCTCCTACGAGAAGATCGCCAGCGGCCCGATCACCGCCAACGCCCGCCTCGGCGTGCCCGCCGCCGAGGCGCTGGAGACGCTCGACAGCGCCGGCAAGGTCGAGTTCCCCTGCGAGATCGAGCTCAGCGACGGCGAGGGCACCCGGGTCGCGACCGCGACCGTGCGCTGGCACGTGCGGCTGAAAGAGCAGCGGGCGGCTTAGCCCTCAGTAGGGGAGGGCCTCGACCCAGTCGAGGGGCCGCCCGCAGAGCGAGGCCGCTGCGTTCTTGTAGACGATCTCGA
>DATHFL010000118.1:0-5071 GCA_035318125.1 Solirubrobacterales bacterium
GAGGTCGGTGTCGACGCGGGAGTCGAGGTCCCATTGGTTCGGCAGCCAGAGGACGAACATCAGCGCGACCGCTCCGGCGAGGAGCTGCCAGCGCCGGCGCCAGGGGTGGCCGGGCTCGAGCAGGCGCCAGCCGAGCAGGGCGACGCCGACGAAGATCGCCAGGATCGCGGCGGCGAGCATCGTGTAGCGGGGGAGGATCGCGAGGCCGCCGCAGGCGAGGATCGCGAAGGCGGCGAGGGCCAGCGCCGCGGCGGCGACCCCGAGGGCCGAGCGGCGGCGCAGGAAGGCGAGCCCGAGGACGACGCCGCCGAGCGCGCCGACCATCCCCGGCCACTGCAGCACCTCGCCGAGCCGGCGTGGGCCGTAGAGGACGAGGTCGACCGGACCGGTCTGGCGTTCGAGGGTCTCGACGGTTTCTTTGGTGCCGGTCCAGGAGTAGGTGGGGCTGCCGGTCGTGATCAGGTCGAACAACACCCAGAGCAGCGGACCTGCCAAGGCGAGGACGATTAGGGCTGGTGGGGGGGCGGAGAAAGAGTCCCTCGCTCGGACAAGTGCCGGTCTAATTAGACCGGCACTTTGAGTATCCGCCCGTTCGAGGGACTCTTTCTCCGCCTCCACGGGACCTCCCCCTGACTCGGGGTCGATCACCAGATAGATCAGGTAAACGAAGGCGAAGAGCCACGCCTCGGGACGCAGCAGGCCTGCCAGGGCTAGGAGGGCAAGGACGGGCCAGCCGGCGCGGGGGCGCTTGGCCTCGATCGTCAGGGCGCCGAGGCAGAGGGCGATGTAGGGGAGGTCGACGTAGGCGCGGAGGCCGTTGGAGAGGAAGGGGGCGCGGGTGAGGACGATCGCGGCGGCGGCGATCCCGATCCAGCGGTCGAACCAGATCGTGCCGAGGCGGTAGACGAGGTAGCCGCAGAGGGCGAGCGAGGCGTAGGCGACGATCATCGTCACCGTGATCGCGCCGTCGCCGAGCGGCGTCGCCACCAGGCCCAGCAGGTCGGCCAGCGGGTGCGGCGTCGGCGGCAGCGCCGCCCCGTAGTCGGGGCTGAGACCGTGAGCCAGTTCCCGTCCCCAGACCAGCGCGTAGATCGTGTCGTAGTTGGGGAAGCCGACCGGGAAGACGAGCAGCAGCACCGCCGTCACCGCAGCGACCCAGGCGGCGGGCGTCAGCCAGTTGCGGGCCCCCTTCGGCACGCGCGGCACGGTATCGGAGGGGGTGTCTGACTTTGCCCCACATATGCGGTGGGGAAAGTCAGACACCCTGGGATGGGCGCTAGGTGGGCGTGGATACACTGGCCCGAGAGCCGATGAGCGAGTCGACTTCCCTCTACCGCCGCCACCGCCCCGGGTCCTTCGACGAGGTCGTCGGGCAGACCCACGTCGTCCGCACCCTGCGCAACGCGGTCGAGGGGGGGAAGGTCCACCACGCCTACCTCTTCGTCGGCTCGCGGGGCACCGGCAAGACCTCGATGGCGAAGATCCTGGCTAGATCGCTGAACTGCGAGCGCGGCGGGCCGACCGTCACCCCCTGCGGTGAATGCGAGTCCTGCCTGACGATCGCCGCCGGCACCTCGGTCGACGTGATCGAGATGGACGCCGCCTCGAACCGCTCGGTCGACGACGTCCGCGACCTCCGCGAGCGGGTCGCCTACGCGCCCACCGGCGGCCGCTGGAAGGTCTACATCCTCGACGAGGCGCACATGCTGACCAAGGAGGCCTGGAACGCCTTCCTGAAGACGCTCGAGGAGCCGCCGCCGAACACCGTCTTCGTCCTCGCCACCACCGAGGCGCACAAGGTGATGGCGACGATCGCCGACCGCTGCCAGCGCTTCGACTTCCAGCGGCCCTCGCTGGAGCAGATCTCCGAGGTGCTGAACCGGGTCGCCGCGGCGGAGTCGATCGAGGTCGACGAGGGGGCGGTGGCGATGATCGCCCGCTCGGCCTCCGGCAGCTTCCGCGACGCGCTGGGGACGCTCGACCAGCTGGTCGCCTTCGGCGGCGACAAGGTCGAGCTGAAGGACGTACTGGAGATGCTGGGCGCCGCCGACGCCGAGCTGCTCTTCGAGGCGGTCGACGCGGTGATCGCCGAAGACCCCAAGGGGGTCCTCGTCGGGATCGAGAAGATGGCCCGCTCGGGCCGCGATCCCTCGCAGTTCGCCCGCGACCTCCTCGCCCACCTCCGCCATCTCCTCATCGCCCAGACCACCGGCGAAGTCCCCACCAGCTTCGTCGTCACCGCCACCGACACCGCCCGCATCCAGGCCCAGGCCAGCTCGATCGGAGCGGCGACCCTAGTTCGCACGATCGACGAGCTGGCCAATGCCTTAACTGCTGTGAGAGAGGGAGACGACGCGCGGCTGGCCGTCGAGATCGCCCTGCTGAAGGCAGCGAGACCGGACTTGGACCCAGACACTGCTGGGTTGCTGCGACGCATCGAGAGGCTTGAGAGCCAGAGGGACGGGAGCGCCAAGGCCGCGGGTCCTGCCTCCGATACGACCCTCGCGCCTACCGGCGCGAGTCTCGCATCGTCGCCACCCACGGCAGAAGCCTCACCGGCTGGACCTGCATCGACTGAAGACCCTCCGCCAGCAGAAGAGGAAGAGGCAGAAGCACCTTCTCCGGTCCAGACCGCACCGCCAGCGCCCGAACCCGCGCCGTCTCCAACTCCGTCCCCTCCGGCGGGTGGCGACGATATTGAGGACTCTCCCGGTAGGGAGAGCCCAATATCGGAGACAGGACCCGCCGGCCAGAGCGAGCCCAAGCCCACCGGCCAGAGCGCCCTGTCCCTCGACGACATCCAGCGAGTCTGGCCCGCTGTCCTGCAGAAGCTGGGGGAGACTTCCCCTGCTCTGGCGGCGACCTTCGAGGGTGCTCGCCCGGTGAGCTTTGGCGACGAGGGATTGCAGATCGGGTTCCCCGCCGAGATGACCTTCAACAAGAAGAAGGCGGACAGTCCCGAGCGGCGGGCCGCCGTTGCCGCTGCCTTCGAGGCGGTCGTGGGCCAGGAGCTGAAGCCCACCTATGTGCTTCTCGACGGCGAGGCGCCGCCGGACACGCCGGCGCCGGGCAGCGAGGAGATCGACGAGGAAGAGCTGCTGGAGCGGCTGAAGAGCGAGTTCGACGCGGAGGAGGTCAGTTAGTGGCGCGAGGAGGCGGTCCCGGAGGCTTCGACATCCAAGGCCTGATGAAACAGGCGCAGCAGATGCAGAGCGAGATGCTGGAGGCGCAGGAGAAACTGAAAGACGAGGTCGTCGAGGCGAGCGCCGGCGGCGGCATGGTCAAGGTGAAGATGGGCGGCGACATGACCCTGCGCGAGATCGTCATCGACCCCGAGGCGATCGACCCCGAGGAGGCGGAGATGCTCCAGGAGATGGTCCAGGCCGCCGTCAACGAGGGCCTGCGCGCCGCCCAGGAGCTGGCCAGTTCGAAGATGGGCGGGATCACCGGCGAGCTCGGCGGCGGCCTCGGAGGCATGCTCGGTTGAGCGAAGGCCCGGCACCGCTGGCGCGCCTCGTCGCCGAGCTCTCGCGGCTGCCGGGGATCGGCCAGCGGACCGCGCAGCGGCTCGCCTTCCACCTGCTGCGCGCCCCCGACGAAGAGGCCTTCGCCCTCGGCGACGCGATCCGCGAAGTGAAGGAGAAGGTCGGCCTCTGCGAGGAGTGCTTCAACCTCGCCGAGGGACCGCTCTGCCGGATCTGCGCCGACCAGAACCGCGACCGGACGACGATCTGCGTGGTCGAGGAGCCGGCCGACGTGATCCCGATCGAGCGCACCCACGAATACCGCGGCCTCTACCACGTGCTCGGCGGCGCCCTCTCGCCGATCGACGGCGTCGACGCCGAAGACCTGAAGATCGGCGAGCTGCGGCGGCGGGTCGAGCGGGGTGGGATCGAGGAGGTCGTGCTCGCCACCAACCCGACCACCACCGGCGAGGCGACCGCCCTTCACATCGCCGACATCCTGCGCGGTCAGGTGACGGTGACGCGGCTCGCCAGCGGTCTGCCGGTCGGAGCCGACCTCGAGCACGCCGACGAGGTGACGCTGGGCAAGGCCCTGGCCGGGCGAAGAAGCCTGGAATAAGCGGCACCGGACATCCGTCCTGGACAAGCGTCGTCACGCAAATAGCGACATTTTGAAAATCGGCTGTCCGTCGCTTTCGCCAAGGTCACTGCGTGCCGGACCAGTCGAAATTCGAGCCGGAGACCAGCGGCGGCTCCGCTGCCGCCCGGATCGCCCTCAAGGTGTCCGAGCTGCACGCCGATCTCCTTCACACGTTGCACGAGGAGATTGGAACCAATGGAACTCGCTTCGCCGATGCGGCCCAGCAGCTCGTCGCCGAGTTCGGCTCGCTGACGGCAGCCGCGGTCGAAGCATTGGACGGCTCGGGGGGGAGCCGGGGGGACACCGTCGGGAGCCTCCCCGCTGTTTCTCCCGAGGGTGTCCCCCCGGCTTCCCCTAACGGCAACCCTGCTCAGGAGCAGGCCGAAGAACTCCCGAGCCTCTACCAGCCCGGCCACATGCGGCGACGGCTGGAACAGCTTCTTGAGACCAATCGTCGCTATGGCCATCCGTTCGGGATCGCCGTCTTCGACGCCCATGGCCCCGGCACCCGTCCCGGCGACGTCGCCGGCGGTCAGGAGACGGTGCTCTCGATCGTCGGCGCGGCGCTGCGCGACAGCATCCGCATCGTCGACGAAGCCTTCCGGCTGGAAGAGGACGCGATCTGCGTCCTCGCTCCCAACATCAGCACCGTCGAAGGCGTGCAGATGTGCGAGCGGCTGCTGGGCCAGCTCGACGACCTCGAGCGGGCGGGGGGGTTGCGGATCTGCGTCTCGGCCGGCGTCGTCGCCTGTCCCGACCACGGTGCCGACGCCGAAGATCTCCTCCACAAGGCCGACGCGGCGATGTGGCGGGCGAAGGCGGTTGGGCAGCCTGTGGGCGTCGGCGCCTTGCAAGATCGCTAACAGATTCTGCGAAATCTGCCGATAACCGGTGTAAACCCGACATTCGGGTGGGAGAATCCCGTGCGGGCGTCGAAACCCCCTGCATCGCAGCCCTTAGATCTTCT
>DATHFL010000119.1:0-10042 GCA_035318125.1 Solirubrobacterales bacterium
GTTGGCCGGTACGGCTCCAGGGCCGAGCATCGGTGCAAGCAATCACCGAACGCTCGAAAGGAGCACACGATGTCCAGGAAAAGTGTTGTCAGCGTCCTCGTCGCCCTTCTTGTCTTCGCCATTCCCGCGAGCGCCTCCGCCGCGGGTGGGGCGATCGTCTTCTCGAAGGTGACCGAAGACCACCGCGTCTATGAAGTGGAAGGCAAAGTGCTGCCGCCGAAAGCGCCCGAAGGCGGGCTCTTCGCGGTCAGGGACCGCCACCTCAACCAGCTCACCGAGAACCCCGGGGACAGCGAACCGTCGTTCTCGGCTGACGGCCACACGATCGCCTTCGTCCGCGACGGCGACGTCTACGCGATGCGGGCCGACGGCTCCGGCCAGCGCCAGCTGACCGCCGGCGTCGAGCTCGACTCGCGGCCGCTGATGGCCCCGAACGGGCGCTACGTCCTCTTCCAGCGGCAGACCGCCGCCGGTCAGCCCCGCGACCTCTTCACCGTCAAGGTGAGCGGCGGTGAGGCGCACGCGGTGGCCTCCTCGACCAGCGACGAGCACGAAGCCTCGTTCTCCCCCGATGGCCGCACGATCGCCTTCGTCCGCAGCAGCGGATCGAGCGTCGGTGACCGCAACGACGACATCTACACGGTCCGTCCGTCCGGGGCGAAAGTGCGGCGCCTCACCCGCACCGACTCGATCGACGAGTTCGCGCCCAACGTGCTGAACGAAACCGTCGTCTACAGCCGCGGCGAGAACAGCGAAGGCCCGAGCGCCTACGCCGACGTCTACCGGATGGACCTGAAAGGCCAGCACGTAAAGAAGGTGATCGCCGGGGCCGGTTCGGCCTACGTCGAGGACGTGACCGCCAACGGCCGCACGATCCTCTTCCGCCGCGACCAGGGCCTCTGGGTCAAGCAGCTCGGCGGCAAGGGCCGCAAGCTGGCGGACCTGCCGGACAACGCGGAGGTCAACAGCGTCTTCGCCTCGGACGGCAAACAGGTCGCCACCTTCACCGAAACGACCGAAGGTCAGCAGTCGCTCTCGGTGATCGAGGTCGCCACCGGCCGTCGCGCCTACACCGAAGTCGTCGGCTACTCCAGCGGTGAAGTGACGACCGTCATCGGTCCGATCGTCGCCTGGCAGCCCGTCCCCCGCCGGTAGCCCCACTCCGGCCCGAGTTCGAGGCGAGTTCCTCACGGTCCGCGTGAGGGACTCGCCTCGCCCAGCGTTTCTCGCCTCCCCCAGCGCCTTCATCGATATAACCGCTGGGTGGGAGAGATCGCCATCGGCTCCGAGCTCGCCGGCTACCGCATCGAAGAGCTGATCGCGCGCGGCGGCATGGGCGTCGTCTACCGCGCCACCCACCTCGGCCTGGAACGCCCGGTGGCGCTGAAGGTGATCGCCCGCGAGCTCGCCGACCGCGGCGGCTTCCGCGAGCGCTTCCTGCGCGAGTCCCGCCTCGCCGCCCGCCTCGACCATCCCGCGGTGGTGCCGGTCTACGACTCGCGCGAGGTCGACGGCGAGCTGATCGTGGCGATGCGCCTGGTCAAGGGGGGCGACCTGCGGCGGCTGATCGACGAGGAGGGCCCCCTGCCGCCCGACCGCGCCCTCGACCTGCTCGGCCAGGTCGCCGACGCGCTCGACGCCGCCCACGCCGCCGGCATCGTCCACCGCGACGTCAAGCCGCACAACGTCCTCGTCGAAGGCGACCGCGCCTACCTCTCGGACTTCGGCCTCGCCAAGGCCGTCGACGAGAGCGGCGCCGCCAGCAGCGCCTCGGTCGTCGGCACCGCCCAGTACATGTCGCCGGAGCAGTGGCGCGGCGACTCGCTCGGCCCCGCCGCCGACGTCTACTCGCTCGGCTGCGTCCTCTACGAGGCGCTGACCGGGATCGCCCCCTTCCAGCGCGGCGAAGCGGACACCGAGCCCGAGCTGCCGGTCGGGATCGAGGCGGCGATCCGCCGCGCCGTCGCCAAGGACCCGGCCGAGCGCTACGGCAGCGCCGGCGAGCTGATCGCCGCCGCCCGCGCCGCCGCCGGCTCCGACGTCCGCCCGACCGCGGTCCTCTCCCGCGACCGCAGCGAGCGCACCACGGTCCCCCATCGCTCCGGGCTCTTCGGCTTCGGGGGGCGGGCGACCGCCTGGCTGGTGAGCGGCGCCCTCGTCTTCGTCCTCGGGATCGTCGCCGCGGCTCTCTTCCTGCTGCTGGGGAGCGACGGGCCCGCGGTCTCGGAGCCGATCGCGATCGGGTCGCCGCCGCTGCGGGTCGCCGCCGGCCCCGACGGGGTCTGGGTGACGAGCGAACGCGACGGCACCGTCACCCAGCTCGACCCCGAGAGCGGCGAGGTGATCGGCAAGCGCGATCTCGGCGACGGCGTCTCCGGCGTCGCCGTCGGCGGCAAATGGACCTGGGTCACCAACTCGCGCCGCGGCGAGCTGCTGCGGCTCGACCCCGAGGACGGCCGCCTGCTCGAGACCGTCGAGCTCGGCGGCGCCCCCGGCCCGATCGCCCTCGGCGGCGGCCGGGTCTGGGTCGCCGACGAGGCCGGGGGCGGGATCACCGCGGTCAACGCCGAGAGCGGACGCGTCTACCGCCGCGGCCTGCCCCCGCGGGCCGAGCCGCTGCGGCTGGCGCAGGGCGCCGGCGGCCTCTGGGTCAGCAGCGCCTCGACCGGCAACGTGCGGCGGATCGACTTCAACACCCTGCAGGCGGGGGAGCCGATCCGGGTCGGCCGCGGCCCCGCCGGGATCACCGTCGCCCACGGCTTCGTCTGGGTCGCCAACACCCGCTCCGCCACCGTCTCCAAAGTCGACCCCTCCCTCGAACGGGTGACCCCGATCGAAGTCGCCGGCTCTCCCGGCGGGATCGACGCCGGCACCACCGCCGTCTGGGTCGCCAACACCGCCGACGACACGGTCAGCCGCATCGACCTGAAGAGCGGCGAAGTCGAAGGCTCCCCGATCGCCGTCGGTCCCCAGCCCGGCGCCGTCGCGGTCGGAGGCGACGCGGTTTGGGTCGCAAATAACGGAGACGGAACCGTCACCCGGATCGAGCCCTAGGAGGGATCGGCGACGGCGGCGCATCCGACTTTGACCACACCTGGGTGGGTCAAATGTCGGCTGCGCGAGTCCTGCACAGGCTTAAAAGTCGTCATCGACCCTTGGCTTGCGCACCGATTTCGGCAGGACGGCCAGGCGATCTTCGATCCGCCCGGCCTCCAGCGCGAAGCGGGAAGGGTCCTCATGAAAGAGCGCCACGCCGGTCAGGGTCGCCGCCTCGAAGGCGGGGCCGAGACCCACCTTCGGATCGCCCTGCTCGATCTTCCGCATCGTCACGACTCCAATTCCCACGCGTTCTGCGAGATCTTCGAGAGTCCAGCGACGTTCTCGGCGACCGGCCCGGATGCGCGAGCCGAGCAGCTCAGCGGCTTCACGGGTGCGAGGAGAGTAGTTGCTCGGGCGCTTCATATCGACATTCTAATGTCGGTATGGCATCTATATCGATATTTAGATATCTATTTCAGAAGGCAAGGAAAGGAAAGCACTTACTTCCTCCCGGCGTGCCAACGCCCTCACGTCTGTGGACCGCGCGGTGCGGCTAGGATCGTCCGCACATGACCCAGGACATCGATCAGCTCGCCATAAACACGATCCGCACGCTCTCTATGGACGCCGTCCAGAAGGCGAACTCGGGGCATCCGGGGACGCCGATGTCGCTGGCGCCGGTCGCCTACGAGCTCTGGCAGAACCACCTCCGCTACGACCCGGCGAACCCGGTCTGGCCGAACCGCGACCGCTTCATCCTCTCGGCCGGCCACGCCTCGATGCTCCTGTACTCGATGCTCTTCCTCGCCGGCGTCCGCAGGGTCGACGCCGACTACAACGTCCTCGACGAGGAGGCCTGCTCGCTGGAGGAGATCGAAAACTTCCGCCAGCTGCACTCGCGCACGCCGGGCCACCCGGAGTACCGCTGGACCACCGGCGTCGAGACCACGACCGGGCCGCTCGGCCAGGGGGTCGGCACCTCGACCGGGATCGCGATGGCCTCGAAGTGGCTGGGCGCGACCTACGGCACCGAGCTCTTCGACTTCGACGTCTACGCGCTCGCCGGCGACGGCGACCTGCAGGAGGGCCTCTCCCACGAAGCCGCCTCGCTCGCCGGCCACCTCAAGCTCGACAACCTCTGCTGGATCTTCGACAACAACCACATCTCGATCGACGGCGACACCGCCCTCGCCTTCTCAGACGACGTGCTCAGCCGCTTCGAGGGTTACGGCTGGAACGTGCTGCGGGTCGGCGACGCCAACGACACCGGCCTGCTCGGCAAAGCCTTCGAGGAGTTCAAGGCCGAGGTCGGCCGCCCGACCCTGATCGTCGTCGACAGCCACATCGGCTGGGGCGCGCCGAACAAACAGGACACCGAGTCCGCCCACGGCGAACCGCTCGGCGAGGACGAGATCAAGCTGACCAAGAAGGCCTACGGCTGGCCCGAGGACGCCCAGTTCCTCGTCCCCGACGGCGTCCGCGAGCGCTTCGCCGAGGTGATCGTCAAGCGCGGCGCCGAGCTGCACGACGCCTGGGTCGAGAGGTTCGACGCCTACAAGAGCAGCGACCCCGGGAAAGCCGCAGAGCTGGAGCTGATGCAGCGCCGCGGCCTGCCCGAGGGCTGGGACTCCGACCTCCCCGCCTTCGAGGCCGACGAAGAGAAGGGCCTCGCCACCCGCAAGGCCTCGAACAAGGTCGAGAACGCGATCGCCGAAAGGGTGCCGTGGCTGCTCGCCGGCTCCTGCGACCTCACCGACTCGACCTCGGTCCGCCTCGGCGACGCCGAGCAGTTCGAGCCCGGCAGCTACGACGGCCGCCAGATCCACTACGGGATCCGCGAAAACGGCGCCGCCGCGGCCAGCAACGGGCTCTCGCTCTGCAAGCTGCGCCCGCTCTGGTCGACCTACCTCACCTTCTCCGACTACGGCCGCCCCTCGATCCGCCTCTCGGCGCTGATGGAGCTGCCGACGATCCACCTCTTCACCCACGACTCGATCGGGCTCGGCGAGGACGGTCCCACGCACCAGCCGATCGAGCAGCTCGCCTCGCTGCGGGCGATGCCGCACCTCGACGTGATCCGCCCCGCCGACGCCAACGAGGTGGTCGAGGCCTGGCGGCTGGCGATCGACCGCACCCACAACCCGGTCGCGCTCGTCCTCACCCGCCAGAACGTGCCGGTGCTCGACCGCGCCAGGTACGCCTCGGCCGAGGGCGCCCGCCGCGGCGGCTACGTCCTCGCCGACCCCGAGGACGGCGAGCCGGAGCTGATCCTGATCGCCACCGGCAGCGAGGTCCAGCTGGCGGTCGGCGCCCACGAGGCGCTGGCGGAGGAGGGGATCCGCAGCCGCGTCGTCAGCCTCCCCTGCTGGGAGGCCTTCGAGCGCCAGGACCAGGAGTACCGCGACGAGGTGCTGCCGCCGGGCATCACCGCCCGCCTGGCGATCGAGGAGGGCTCGCCGCTCGGCTGGGAGAAATGGGTTGGTGCCGAGGGGACGATCATGGGTATGAGTACCTTTGGACAGTCGGCGCCGTTCAAGGACGTCGAGGCCGAGTTCGGGTTCACCGTCGACAACGTCACCAGGGTGGCGCGCGAGGTCGCCGAGCGCGCGGCCGTAAACCCATCTACGTAAGGGAGCTCGCGATGAAGCCGACTCAGCGGCTGCACGATCTGGGCCAGAGCCTCTGGCTCGACAACATCACCCGGCCGATGCTGCGCGAGGGGGTCCTCGAGGGCTACATCCGCGACCTCTCCGTCACCGGCCTCACCTCCAACCCGACGATCTTCGACAAGGCGATCTCCGGCGGCGACGCCTACGACGAGCAGATCGCCGAGCTGGCGCCGAAGGCGGCCGCCGGCGAGGGCGTCGGCGCCAACGAGAACGAGAAGATCTTCTTCGAGCTGGCGCTGGCCGACCTGCGCGACGCCGCCGACCTCTTCGCCGACGTCCACCGCCGCACCGCCGGCGTCGACGGCTTCTGCTCGCTCGAGGTCTCGCCGCTGATCGCCGACGACGCCGCGGCGACGATCGAGGAGGCGAAGGCCCTCCACGCGAAGGGCGAACGCGACAACCTCTACATCAAGATCCCCGGCACGCAGGCCGGGCGCGAGGCGATCGAGGAGTCGATCTTCGCCGGGGTGCCGATCAACGTCACCCTGCTCTTCGACGACAAGCAGTACCTCGGCGCGGCCGACGCGTACATGCGCGGGATCGAGCGGCGGATCGAGGCCGGGCTCGACCCGAACGTCGCCTCCGTCGCCTCGCTCTTCATCAGCCGCTGGGACGTCGCCGTCGGCAAGGACGTGCCCGACCACCTCGTCAACCGGCTGGGGATCGCGGTCGGCGGCCGCGCCTTCCGCGCCTACCACGAGCTGCTGGAGTCCCCCCGCATGCAACGGCTGATGAACGAGGGCGCGCGCCCGCAGCGGCTGCTCTGGGCCAGCACCGGGACCAAGGACCCCGACGCCTCCGACACCCTCTACATCGAGGCCTTCGCCTCGCCGCTCACGGTCAACACGATGCCCGAGCCGACCCTGCACGCCTTCGCCGACCACGGCGAGGTCAAGGAGCTCTTCCCGCCCGACGGCGGCAACGCCGAGCAGGTCCTGGCCGAGTTCGCCGAGGCCGGGATCGACGTCGCCGCCCTCGCAACGCGCCTCCAGGAGGAGGGCAAAGAGAGCTTCAACAAGTCCTGGGAAGACATGCTGGACACGATCGGCTCGAAGAGCGGGGTCGTCGCCGGGTGAACGGCCCGGCGGCGCTGCGGCAGGCGCCGGCCTGGGCCGAGCTCGAGGCCCACCACGAGACGCTCCGCTCCCGGCACCTGCGCGACCTCTTCGCCGCTGACCCGGAGCGGGGGGAGCGGTTGGTCGCCGAGGGCGCCGGGCTCTACCTCGACTTCTCGAAGAACCGGGTCACCGACGAGACGCTGGTGCTGCTCGGCGAGCTGGCACGGCAGCGCGGGGTGGAGGAGCGGCGGGACGCGATGTTCGCGGGCGAGCACATCAACGTTTCCGAGGACCGGGCCGTCCTCCACGTGGCGCTGCGGATGCCGCGCGAGCGCTCGCTGATCGTCGATGGGGTCGACGTGGTCAGGGAGGTGCACGAGACGCTCGACCGGATGGCGGGCTTCTGCGAGCGGGTGCGCTCGGGCGAGTGGCGCGGCCACACCGGCAAGCCGATCCGCAACGTCGTCAACATCGGCATCGGCGGCTCCGACCTCGGCCCGGTGATGGCCTACGAGGCGCTCAGGCACTACAGCCGCCGCGAGCTGACCTTCCGCTTCGTCTCCAACGTCGACGGCACCGACTTCGCCGAGGCGACCCGCGACCTCGACCCGGAGGAGACGCTCTTCGTCGTCTCCTCGAAGACCTTCACCACCCTGGAGACGATGACCAACGCCCGCACCGCCCGCGAGTGGTCGCTGGCGGGCCTCGGCGGCGAGGAGGCGGCGGTCGCCAAGCACTTCGTCGCCGTCTCGACCAACGCCGCGGAGGTCGGGAAGTTCGGCATCGACAACGAGAACATGTTCGGCTTTTGGAATTGGGTCGGTGGCCGCTACTCGATGGACTCAGGCGTAGGGCTCTCGACGATGCTGGCGATCGGCCCGGCCCGCTTCGAGGAGATGCTGGCCGGCTTCCACGCGATGGACGAGCACTTCCGCGAGGCGCCGCTCGCCGCCAACCTGCCGATGCTGATGGGCCTGCTGGCGGTCTGGTACGCCGACTTCTTCGGCGCCGAGACCTGCGCCGTCCTCCCCTACGACCAGTACCTGCACCGCTTCCCGGCCTACCTGCAGCAGCTGACGATGGAGTCGAACGGCAAGCACGTCACCCTCGACGGCGCCCGCGTCGACTACGAGACCGGCCAGGTCTTCTGGGGCGAGCCGGGGACCAACGGCCAGCACAGCTTCTACCAGCTGATCCACCAGGGCACGCGGCTGATCCCCTGCGACTTCATCGGCTTCGCCAACTCGCTCAACCCGCTCGGCAACCACCACGATCTGCTGATGTCGAACGTCTTCGCCCAGGGCGAAGCGCTCGCCTTCGGCAAAACGCCGGACGAGGTGAGGGCGGAGGGGACGCCGGAGGAGATCGTCCCCCACCGGGTGATGGAGGGGAACCGGCCCTCGAACACGATCCTCGCCGAGCGGCTGACGCCGGCGGCGCTGGGGTCGCTGGTCGCCCTCTACGAGCACAGCGTCTTCACCCAGGGAACCGTGTGGGGGATCGACTCCTTCGACCAGTGGGGGGTCGAGCTGGGCAAGGTGCTGGCGCAGGCGATCATCCCCGAGCTCGAGGCCGCCGCGGAGCCGGAGCTGCGCCACGACAGCTCGACCAACGCGCTGATCCGCCGCTACCGGAGGGACAGGAGCTAGCCGTGCCCCTCGACGCTCTCCCACTCGCGGAGTCGGCGTCGAACCTGCTCGCCGCGCGGGAGCAGATGGCGTTCACGCTCGGCTTCCACATCGTCCTCGCCTGTCTCGGGGTGGCGCTGCCGGCGACGATCCTGGTCGCCAACTACCTCGGCCTGAAGAGGGGCGACGAGGCGGCGCTGGAGCTGGCGCGGCGCTGGTCGAAGGCGATGGCGGTCACCTTCGCGGTCGGCGCCGTCACCGGCACCGTCCTCAGCTTCGAGTTCGGCCTGCTCTGGCCGGAGTTCATGGACCGCTTCGGGGCGGCCTTCGGGGTCGCCTTCGCGATCGAGGGCATCTTCTTCTTCATCGAGGCGATCTTCCTCGCGATCTACATCTACGGCTGGAAGCGGCTCGGCGGCTGGGCCCACTTCTGGTCCGGCGTGCCGATGGTGATCACCGGCGTCGGCGGCGCCTTCTCGGTCGTCGCCGCCAACGCCTGGATGAACCAGCCGCAGGGGTTCACGCTCGACGCCGCCGGGCGCGTCGCCGACGTCGAGCCGCTGAAGGTGCTGTTCAACCCGGCGACCGGCTACGAGGTCGCGCACATGATCCTCGCCGCCTACATGGTCGCCGGCTTCCTCGTCGCCTCGATCTACGCGGTCGGGATGCTGCGGGGGCGGCGCGACCGCCTGCACCGGCTGGGGCTGACGATCCCGCTGACGATCGCCTGCATCGCCACCCCGGTCCAGCTCTTCGTCGGCGACACCGCGGCGCGCGAGATCGCCGACCACCAGCCGGCCAAGTTCGCGGCGATGGAGTGCATCCAGGAGACCGGGACGGACCAGACCGAGTACATCGGCGGCATCTGCACCGAGGACGGGGTCAAGGGGGCGATCGGCATCCCCGGCCTCAACTCCTTCCTGGTCGGCTGGAGCACCGACACGAAGGTGACCGGGCTCGACGACATCCCCGACGACGAAGAGCCACCCGCGCACACGCTGCTCCACCTCTCCTTCGACACGATGGTCGGGATCGGCTCGGCGCTCTTCGCCCTCGCGGTCTGGTTCGGGTTCGTCTGGTGGCGGCGGCGGGACATCCCGCAGACGCCCTGGTTCCTGCGCGCGGTCGCCGTCTCCGGCGCGGCGTCGATCGTCGCCCTCTGGTGTGGCTGGATCGTCACCGAGGTCGGCCGCCAGCCGTGGATCGTCCAGGGCTACATGCGCACCTCCGAAGCCGTCACCGAGGCCGACGGGATCTGGTTCGCCTTCGCCCTCGTGCTCCTGCTCTACGCGGGCCTAGGGACCGGCGCGATCCTGGTCCTGAGGGCGATGTCCCGCCGCTGGCGCGAGGCGGGCGCCGAGGAGACCCCAAGCCCCTACGCCCCCCAACCATGATGCCGACGGGACGAAAAGACGCATATAGGGAGTCAGATCGACCCGTCGTCGAACGGGATTTCCCATTTCGTCCCGTCGGCAGGGGAGCCCGATGAGCAAGGCCGACGCCGCGGCGGCGATCCTCTGGGTCGGGGCGACCTTCTACGCGCTATTCGGCGGCGCCGACTTCGGCGGCGGCTTCTGGGACCTGGTCGCCGGCGGCCCCGAGCGCGGCCAGCGCCCGCGCGACGTGATCCAGCGCTCACTCACCCCCG
>DATHFL010000120.1:0-6602 GCA_035318125.1 Solirubrobacterales bacterium
TAGTGGTGGTCCTCGCTTTCCTCCCAGCGGGCGAGCAGCTCGCGGCGGTACTTGGCGACCTCGTCGTCGAGGCCTTCGGCGGCGGCGACGATCGCCAGCGCGGTCGTCGAATCGACGTACATGTTGTAGTGGCGGACCGAGGAGGAGACCGCGCGCGAGGCGGTGAGCAGGCGCCGGGCGGAGCTGAGCTTGCCCTGGAAGGCGTGGATCGCGCCGACCAGCCCCTCGGCGACCCAGACGGCGGTCCCCGAGTCGATCAGCTCGCGGCCGAGCTCCTCGGCGCGCGGCCACTCCCCGCGCTCGCGCAGCACGTAGACGAGGCAGGTGACGCAGGCGAGCTCGGTGGTGGTGTCGCCGTCGGTGCGGCAGAGCCCGAGGGCGGTGTCGAGCGCCTCCTCGGCGCTGCGGTAGTCGGCGCCGTCGTAGAGGACGAGGCTGAGTCGCTGGTAGAGCTCGGCCGCGACCGGGGTCAGGTCCTCCTCGAGGGCGAGGGTGAGGCCGGCGCGCACCGAGGCGAGGCCCTCGTCGAACTGCCCGCCCTTCGCCTGCGCCACGCCCTGCAGGCCCAGCGCCCGCGCCCGCAGGTCGGCCCGGTTCGCCGCGCCCGCCTCCGCCGCGGCGAGCGCGGTCAGCTCGATCGCCTCTCCGTAACGGGCGCTGCGGCGGTGGTGCTCGGCCATCGCCAGCCACTCCAGCGCCGCTCTGGTCGGCTCGCCGGAGGCGGCGAAGGCATCGGCGGCCAGGCGGCGGGCGGCGAAGGCGGTGTCGCGCTCGCCGGTCAGGTCGTGGACGGCGGCGAGGCGGCGCTGGGCCTGCGCGTAGCCGAGGCCGTCCTCGCGCTGCTGGCGGCTCGCCGCCAGCTCGCGCCAGGCTTTCCCTGCCTCGGCCAGCTCGCCGGCGAGCTCGGCGCAGCGCCCGTAGCGTTCGAGCGTCTCCCGGTGGAGCTCGGCGTCGTCCTCCGGCGCGGGCCAGAGCTCGAGCGCCTGGCGCGCCGCCCGGGCGGCGTCGCGGTGGGCGTGGACGGCCTCCGACTCGCTCGCCGCCTGGACCAGGGCCGCGCGGGCGCGGGCCTCCTCGGCGGCGCCGAGCCAGTGGGTGGCGGCCTCCAGGCTGGAGCCGCCAGTCGCCTCGATCGCCTCGGCGAGGCGACGGTGGAGGTCGCGCCGCCGCACCCACGGCACGTCGGCGTAGAGCGCCTCCTGCGCCAGGGCGTGGCGGAACGCCGCCCGTCCCGAATCGAGCTCCTCGATCAGGCCGGCCTCGATCAGCTCCGCCAGCCCGGCCGGGTCGGCGAGCTCGGCGAGGAGGCGAAGGTCGAACTGCGGTCCGGCGACCGCGGCTGCCTCCGCGGCCTCGCGGGCCGGAGGCGAGAGGGTGGAGCTGGCGACCAGGACCGCTTCGCGGATCGTGTCTGGGACCGGCACCTCGTCCTCGTTTGCAAGCTCGAGCCCGTGCCGGCCCGGGCGCAGCGCCTCCTTGGTCAGCAGCGCGGCGACCAGCTCCTCGACGAAGAAGGGCGAGCCCATGGTGCGGTCGTGGATCGCCCGCGCCAGCGCCGGCGAGGGTCGTTCGGGCAGCAGCGCCCGCAGCAGCTCGGCCACGCCCTCGCGGTCGAGCGGCTCGACCGCCATCTCCTCGAGGCGGCCGCCGCGCCGCAGCTCGTTGCGGAGCCAGCGCAGGCGGTGGTCGCGGGGGAGGCCGTCGGAGCGGTAGGCGGCGACCACCAGCACCGGCATCCGCTGCAGCGGCTCGGCCAGCGCCGCCAGCAGCTCCAGGGTGGTCTCGTCGGACCACTGCAGGTCGTCGAGGACGACGGTCGCCGGCCGCTCGGTGCTGAGGTGGGCGAGGGCGCAGCGGACGGCCTCGAAGATCGTCGCCCGGTCGCTTTCCGGCGCCGCCTCGCCGAGCTCGGGGAGGAGGAGGGCGAGGTGGGGGAGGAGGGCGCCGCAGCCGGCCAGCGCCTCGGGGTCGTCGCGCAGGTGCGAGCGCAGGGCGGCGACGATGGGGCCGTAGGGGACGGCGGAGCCCTCGGTGGCGGTCCCGCGCAGGACCAGGTCGCCGCCGGCCTCTGCGGTCAGGCGGCTCTTGCCGACGCCGGCCTCGCCGCAGAGGAGGAAGACGGAGCCGTCGCCCTCACCGGCGCGCTCGCGGGCAGCGGCGAGGCGGGCGAGCTCGGCCGCCCGGCCGACCAGCGGGGTCCGCGCGCTCATCACGAGGTCAGTCTAGGTAGCCGCGGCCGACGGGCCGAGAGCCGGACGCATGGTCCGGTTCTCGGCCGTCGGCGGGCGATTCCGGGTGGTTAGGCGACCGGCGCCGGATCGGGGCGGACGATCACCGTGTCGAGGATCGGGACGATCTCGTCGCAGGGCAGATCCGCGTCTTCGGCGTGCTTGCGAATCGCCTCCGGGCTCTCGGCCTCGTAGACGCAGAAGGTGCCGACCTCACCGCTCTCCTCCGAGAGCGCATAGCTCCGTATCCACCGCACCCCCGAGCCGTCCTGGTCGCCAACTTCCGCCGACCGCTTCCCGGCGATTTCAAGATCTTCCGGCGTCCGCCACCCATTGCGACGAAGGATTCCGTAGAGCTCCATTTCAATGCCTCCTCAGTTCGATTGCCAATGCCAACCGAACGTAAGCCCGCCCATGCCACCTCGCATCAGCGAAACCACCGTATTTTTCGCCCCGGGGTGCCGTATCCCAGGCGTGGACCTGCCGGCGTCAGCTGGGAAGAAGCTCTTGGAAAGAGGCACCCTTTCCGCTGAAGTAACTCGAGTGGGTCTGTTCGATCGTCTCGAGCGAGTCTGCGCTGAGGAGAACGATGTCGAGCCTCGACCCGATGCCGTTGGCATGCTCGGCCTCGCTGTACGCCGCTTGTGCGGCGTCGTAGTCAGTTCCAAAAGGCCGCACATCGGTATTCCCGCTAGTCGGGTCGTAGATGACCAAGAAGTGATGGATCTCAGGCGGAGTCATCGGTTGCGTTATCAACAAAGGTATCGGCTAGCCGCTGTAGCTCCCACAGTCGGTCATGCAAGGATGAATCCAAGGGAAGCCCCTGTTCTCGCAACATATGCGTCTCGCTCAAAACGGCCAGGTATTCCCTTAGTTGAGGAGGTCCGCCTCCGAATTTGAGGTCAGGGGCGCCGAGCCGGGAGAGGATCTCTGCGAGGTTTGCCCAATTGTCCTGAAGCGGCGTTCGCAGCTGCACCTCGATCAATCGATCTTGGACACGGGCAATCAGGTGAAGAGCTCGGTACCCATCGGCCTTTGGTTCCGACACATAGTCATGGAACTTGACGATCGTCCAGTCTCGACGGAGGTGTTCTGCAACTCGATAGGCGGCGTCTTGGTCTGGGGGTACCGCGCGAACGCCGCCGATGTCTCCCATCCGGGAGAGCTTCGTCTTTGGTTCCCGAGTCAGCTTCCCGATGATCGTCGGGAATTTCTTCAGCCGCTGAGCGACGAATGGTTTTCCCATTTCGCTGGCGTATTGCCCGAGGCTTGCCGAAGCCAAGGACAGGGGGCGGGCATGCTCGCTCCGCCACCACTCGATCACTTCGACGGTCCGTTCTACATCCGCCCTCTGCTCCCCGACCTTCCGTTCTCCGGCCGCTGCCTTGCGGAATTGATCCGCGAAAAACCTTCCGGCGCGGTTGACTTCGCTCTTGCTGAAGGTCACGAGGCAACCAACGGTAAACATGCCGGAGGAGGGACTCGAACCCCCGACACGCGGATTATGATTCCGCTGCTCTAACCAGCTGAGCTACTCCGGCGGGGAGGAGATGGTAGCGGTGGCGTGATGGTCCGGCGCCACGACGACGAGTGGGGCTCCATCGGCCGGTAGGGTGGGGCCGTGCCTGCTGAGCTGGACAGAGCGGTGAAGACGGTCGTCCGGCAGTGCATGGGAATCCAGCCGGGAGAGGACGTGCTGGTGATCTGCAACCCGGTGACCGAAGAGATTGGCGCGCTGATGCGGATCGAGGCGCAGGGCGAGGGTGCGGATGCAACTTTGGCGGTGATCTCCGAGCGCGATTCGGCCGCCGCCGAGCCGCCGCCCCCGGTCGCCGCTGCGATGGCCGCGGCCGACGTGGTCCTGGCGCCGACGATCCAGTCGATCTCCCACACCGCCGCCCGCAAGCAGGCGAGTGAGACAGGGGTCCGGATCGGCAGCCTCCCAGGCGTGACCGAGGAGATGCTGAGCCGGCTGATGACCGGCAACCTGGAGGAGATCCGCCGCCGCGGCTGGGCGGTCGTCACCCAGCTCAACCGCGCTTCCGAGGTCCGCATCACCTGCCCCCACGGCAGCGACCTGCGGATCGGCCTGGAGGGGCGGAACGGGATCGTCGACGCCGGCGAACTCGGCAACCGCAGCGCCTTCGGCAACCTGCCCTGCGGCGAGGGCTTCATCGCCCCGGTCGAGGGGACGACGGAGGGCACGCTGGTCGTCGATGGCTCGATCGCCGAAGTTGGCTTGCTCGACACCCCGGTCGCGCTGACCGTCCGCGAGGGCCACCTGGTCGAGGCGACCGGCGAGGACGGCGCCCGGCTGATGGAGCTGCTGACCGCCCACGGCGAGGACGGGACCAACGTCGCCGAGCTCGGCATCGGCACCAACGAAGAGGCGAACCTGACCGGCAACATCCTCGAGGACGAGAAGATCCTCGGCACCTGCCACGTCGCCTTCGGCGCCTCGGCGGCGATCGGCGGCACCGTGCAGGTGCCCGTTCACCTCGACTGCGTCGTCCTCGAACCGACGGTCGAAGTCGACGGCGAGACGATCGTCAGCGGCGGCGAACTGCTGGTCTGAGGAGCGCCGAGCGTGCCGCCCCTGCTCGCGGTGCCCAACGTCTCGGAGGGGAGCGACCGGGAGCGGCTGGCGCGGCTGGAGCAGGCCTTTGGCCGCGGCGTCACCCTGCTCGACCGCCACACCGACGCCGACCACGGGCGCACCGTCTTCACCCTCGCCGGCGCGCCGGGGGCGCTGACCGAGGCGCTGACCGGCGGCGCCGAGGAGGCGCGGGAGACGATCGACATGGACGCCTACCGCGGCGCCCATCCCGCGATCGGCGCCCTCGACGTCTGCCCGATCGTCTGGTTCGACCCCGCCGACCGCGACGCCGCCCGCACCGAGGCGGTGGCGGTGGCGACCCAGATCGGCGGCCTCGGCGTCCCGGTCTTCCTCTACGGCGAGCTGGCCCGCGACCCCGGCAGGGCCGAGCGCGCCTACTTCCGCAACGGCGGCCTGACGGAGCTGTGGCTGCGGATGGAGTCGGGAGAGCTGCGGCCGGACTTCGGTCCCGAGCTGCCGCACCGGAGCGCCGGGGCGACGCTGGTGACGGCGCGCCCGCCGCTCGCCGCCTTCAACGTCGAGCTCGACACGGGCGACGTCGAGATCGCCCAGGCGGTCGCCGCCGGGCTGCGCGAGGCCGGCGGCGGACCGGCGGGAGTGCGGGCGATCGGCCTCCTGCTCGCCGGCGGCCGCACCCAGGTCTCGACCAACGTCCACGACCCGCTCAGCGTCCCCCTCGGCGAGGTGGTCGAGCGGGTGCGAACGCTGGCGGCGCCGCTCGGCGCCCGGCCCGTCGAGGCGGAGCTGGTCGGCCTGATCCCCGAAGCCGCCCTCGCCGGTTACCCCGCGGACGTGCCGATGCGCGGCTTCGACCCGGCGCAGCACGTGATCGAGCGCCGCCTCGCCACCGCGACCGACTAGATTTCATCGAGCTGCATCAACTTTTACTTCTGGTGGATGTAAAAGTTGATGCAGTTCGCGAAGACGATGGCTCAGACGAGGAAGAAGCGACAGCGCAAGCGCCGCGGCACCCAGGGCGGACGGGTCGACCCGAACCCGCGCCGCAGCCGTCCGCGCAGCCGCGCCGAGGCGAAAGCGCAGGCGCAGGCTCGTCGCCGGACGGGACCGAAGGAGGACCTGCCGCCGACCTGGCGCAACTCGCTGATCCGCGGGTTCTTCGCCGCGGTGATCTTCGCGGTGCTGCTGATCCTGCTCTTCGGCCGCCCGGTCGGCGCCGCGCTCCTCTTCGGCGCCTTCATGCTGGTCTTCTACGTCCCCGCCGGCTACTACATCGACATGGCCCTGTGGCGGCGGCGGGAACGAGCCCGGATCCGCGCCCGGAGCGAGTAATGGCCCTCGACGTCGAGATGCTCACGGTCGGCCCCGTCGCCGAGAACTGCTTCCTGCTCCGGAAGCAGGGCTCCGACCGGCTGCTGGTCGTCGATCCCGGCGAAGAGGCCGAGCGCATCCTGGCGGTGGTCGAGGCGACCGGCGCCGAGGTCGAGGCGATCCTGATCACCCACTGCCACTTCGACCACATCGGCGCGGTCGCGCCGGTGGCGAAGGCGACCGGGGCGCCGGTCTACTGCCCGCAGATCGAGCTGCCGCTGCTCGCCGACATCATGGCCTTCGTCCCCTGGAAAGAGTTCGGCCCCTACGAGAGCTACGAGGCGGACAGGACCGTCAGCGGCGGCGAGACGCTGGAGCTGGCGGGGCTGGAGCTCGACGTCGTTTTCACGCCCGGCCACAGCCCTGGCCACGTCACCTACGCGGTCCGCGGCGAGCCGGCGATCTTCTCCGGCGACGTCCTCTTCCAG
>DATHFL010000121.1:0-2056 GCA_035318125.1 Solirubrobacterales bacterium
GGATGGGAATGAGCGAGTTGGGGATCATCACCCGGGTCGAGCTGCCGCTCGCGGTGCCGACGATCATGAGCGGAGTGCGCACCGGCGCGATCAACATCATCGCGACCGCGACGATCGCCCCGCTCGCCGGCGTCGTCACGCTCGGCGACTTCATCATCAACGCCAGCATCTACGGCGAGGACGGCCGGCTCGCCGGCGCGATCCTCGTCGCCCTGCTGGCGCTGGCGCTGGAGGGCCTGCTCGCCCTGCTGCAGCGGCGCCTGACCTCCGACGGACTGAAGCTGAAGACTGCCTGACCGACTTCCAATGCACCCACCCCAAGAGGAGGCAATCAAATGAGGACCGACCGAAAGAGAGTGCGAGAGCTGCTCGCGGCGCTGGCCGCGCTGGCGCTGGCCCTGGGCGCCGCCGCGTGCGGCGATGACAGCGACACCACCAGCGGCGAGACCGGCGACGCAGGCGCCGCCGGGGCGATCCAGTCCAACCCCGAAAACGGCAAAGTCACCCTGACGATCGGCTCGAAGAACTTCCCCGAACAGGAAATCCTCGGGGAAATCTACGCGCAGGCGCTGACCGCGGCCGGCTACAAGGTGAAGAGCGCGCTCAACCTCGGTTCCGAAACCGTGGCCCTGAAAGCGGTGAAGACGGGGCAGATCTCCGGCTACCCGGAGTACGCGAGCACCGCCCTCACCTCGTTCTTCGGCCTCGAACCCGAAGAAGTCCCCGCCGACGCGACCGAAGCCTGGGAAAAGGCGAACGAAGAATTCGAAAAGGAAGGCCTGGAGGCGTTCGAACCGACGCCGTTCGCCAGCGCCAACGCGGTCGGGACGACCACCGAGACGGCCGAAAAATACGAACTCGAAGATGTCTCCGACCTCGAAGGGGTCTCCGAGAAACTGACGCTCTACGGCTCGCCCGAGTGCCGCCAGCGGATCGACTGCCTGGCCGGGCTGGAAGAGCTGTACGGGCTGAAGTTCAAGTCCTTCACCCCGGTCGACATCGGCCTCCGCTACACCGTGCTCGAAAAGGGCCAGGCCGACCTCTCGATCCTCTTCACCACCGATCCGCAGCTCTCGGCGGAGAAGGACAAGTTCGTGATCCTCGAAGACGACAAGGAAGTCTTCCCGGCCGGCAACATCATCTTCGTGACCGAGAAATCGGTCGCCGAAGAAGCCGGGCCCGACTTCGAAGAGACGATCCTGCAGGTCCAGGAGGGGCTGACCCTGAAGGTGATGCAGGAGTTGGACGCGAGGGTGGAACTGGAAAAGGAAACGCCTAAGGCGGCCGCCAAGGCTTATCTCGAAAGCGCCGGGTACATCGGTTGATTAGGAGCTCCGGCGGAGGGGACTGGTGCCCCTCCGCCGGAGACCGTACGTCCCTTGAGGGACGAGTCCGTGGCATCGGCTTGACCCAAAGCCTCCGGCGGAGGGGCACCAGTCCCCTATACGACAGCGTGCTCGCGGGTGACTGGCTCGGAGGCACGGCGGTCGCTGATGCGGGAGAAGCTGATGTGGGCTGCGTAGGCGGCGGTGAGGCCGGAGGCGGCGGCTAGGAGGAGGGCTATGCGGGGGTCGTAGGACTGGGCTAGCCAGCCGGTCAGGGGGGCGCCGATGGGGGTTGAGCCTAGGAAGACCACCGAGTAGAGGGCCATTACTCGGCCTCGCATCTCGGGGGAGACGGCCAGTTGGAGAGTCGAGTTGATGGTTGCGGCGAAGGTGACGGCGGCGGCGCCTAGGAGCATCAGGGTCGGGACCACGAGGGCGAGGGTCGGCATCGCCGCCGAGAGCAGGGCCGAGACGCCGAAGGCGAGGGCGCCGCCGGCGATCAGGCGCGGGCCGGTGCGGCCGCGGTGACCGTTGACGAGGGCGCCGAGGATCGAGCCGACCGCCATCGCCGAGACCAGGGTCGCGTAGGTCATCGCGCCGGATTCGAAGCTGAACTTGGCGAGCAGCGGCAGCACCACCTGGAAGTTGAAGCCGAGCGTGCCGACGAGGGCCATCAGCGCCAGCGGCACCAGCAGCTCGGGCGTCTGGCGAACGTAGCGAAGGCCGGCGCG
>DATHFL010000122.1:0-9802 GCA_035318125.1 Solirubrobacterales bacterium
TCCCCGGCGACCTCAGCGTCGAACGCGCCCTCGACGAGTACTTCCTCCGCTACCGCTGGCCCTGGTTCCCGGTCGTCGACGCCGCCCACCGCTTCCTCGGCCTGGTCGAACGCGACAGGGCCGACGAGGTGCCCGAGGTCTCCCGCGCCAGCTCCCACGTCTCCGAGCTGGTCGACCACGACATCGGCCTCTTCGTCCGCGACGACACCCCCCTCGACTCCCTGCTCGCGAACCAGAACCTGCGCCGCCTCGGCGCCCTGATGGCTGTCGACGCCGAAGGCCGCCTCAGCGGCGTGATCACGATCGAGCAGGTGGGCCGAGCCCTGAGAGACGCGACCGCCGGCAGCTGACGCCTCGATAGGCGATCTTGCAAGCCATCGGTTGACAAAGGCGCCTACTCGGCGATCCGCTCGCCGCAATGGACCTACGCGAGCGGGCGGTGGCGGTCGATGATGCGGGCGAAGTCGGTTCCGGCGGGGAGGGTGCCGAAGGCCTGGCCCCAGTCGCCGGCTAGGCGGGAGGCGCAGAAGGCGTCGGCGACGGCTTCGTCGCCGTAGCGGACGAGGAGGGAGCCCTGGAGGGCTAGGGCCATGCGCTCGACCAGGTGGCGGGCGCGCAGCTCGATCGTCTCCAGGTCGCCGGGCAGCTCGTCCTTGATCGTGGCGGCGAAGGCGGCGAGCCGGGGCTCGGCGACCGCGCCCTCCTCGACCTCGGCGAAGAAGGCCTCGACCGAGGCCGGGCTCTTGACCATCGCCCGCAGGACGTCGAGGCACTGGACGTTGCCCGAGCCCTCCCAGATCGAGTTGAGGGGGCTCTCGCGGAAGAGGCGCGGCAGCCCCGACTCCTCGACGTAGCCGTTGCCGCCGAGGCACTCGAGCGCCTCGCCGGCGTGGGTCACGGCGCGCTTGCAGGTCCAGTACTTGAGGACCGCGTTGGCGACCCGCTTGAAGGCTGCCGCCTCCTCGTCGCCGGCGATCGCTTCGTCGTAGGCGCGGGCGAGGCGCATCGCCCCGATCGTCGCCGCCTCCGACTCGATCGCGAGGTCGGCGAGGACGTTCCGCATCAGCGGCTGGTCGATCAGCTCGCGGCCGAAGACGGAGCGGTGAGAGGTGTGGTTGATCGCCTGGGCGACGCCGACCCGCATCCCGGTGGCGCCGCCGAGGACGCAGTCGAGGCGGGTGTGGTTGACCATCTCGATGATCGTCCGCACCCCGGCGCCCTCCTCGCCGACCAGCCAGGCCGAGGCGGCGTCGAACTCGACCTCGCTGGAGGCGTTGGAGCGATTGCCGAGCTTGTCCTTGAGCCGCTGCAGGCGGAAGCGGTTGCGCTCGCCGTCGGGGGTCCAGCGCGGGAAGAGGAAGCAGGAGATCCCGCCGTCGGCCTGGGCGAGGACGAGGAAGGCGTCGCACTGCGGCGCCGACATGAACCACTTGTGGCCGGTCAGCTCGTACTCGGCTCCGGGGCCGCCGCCGTTGACGGGCCGGGCGAGGGTGGTGTTGGCGCGGACGTCGGTGCCGCCCTGCTTCTCGGTCATCCCCATCCCGGCCAGGGCGCCCGCCTTCCCCTCGGCCGGCGCGTTGGCCGGGTCGTAGGTGGAGGAGAGGAAGCGCGGCTCCCACTCGGCCGCCAGCTCGGGCTGGGTGCGGAGCGCCGGGATCACCGAGTAGGTCATCGAGATCGGGCAGCCGATCCCGGCCTCGGCCTGCGACATGCACATGAAGGCGGCGCCGCGGGCGGCATGGGCGCCCGGCCGCGGGTCCTTCCAGGGGGAGGAGTGGAGGTCGAAGCCGACCCCCACGGCCATCAGCTCGTGCCAGGAGGGATGGAACTCGGGGATGTCGACCCGGTTGCCGTAGCGGTCGTGGGTGCGCAGCTTCGGCGGGTTCTCGTTGGCGAGCCGGCCGAGCTCCTGCGCCGCTCCGCTGCCGGCGTACTCGCCCGCGGCGGAGATCCGCTCGCGATCCCACTCGGCCCCCTCGCGCTCGACCGCCTCGACCAGGACGGTGTCGGCCTCGAAGACGTTGTAATCGGCCAGCGGCGGCGGCTGGTTGGTCACCTCGTGGTTACCGAAGGCTGGGCGTTCGACGGTTGCCATTCCCGGCGCTGATTGTCGCATGCCCTGGCCGGTCAGCCAGGCCGTCGGCTAGATAGCATCGCCCGCCGTGGCGAAGATCGCTGTCAAGAACCCGGTCGTCGAGCTCGACGGCGACGAGATGACCCGGATCATCTGGTCGTTCATCAAAGAGCAGCTGATCCTCCCTTACCTCGACCTCGAGCTCGTCTACTACGACCTCGGGATCGAGAGCCGCGACGCGACCGAGGACCGGATCACGGTCGAAGCGGCGGAAGCGATCAAGCGCCACGGCGTCGGCGTCAAGTGCGCGACGATCACCCCCGACGAGGCGCGGGTCGAGGAGTTCGGCCTCAAGGAGATGTACCGCTCGCCGAACGGGACGATCCGCAACATCCTCGGCGGCGTCATCTTCCGCGAGCCGATCGTGATCGCGAACGTCCCGCGGCTGGTCCCCGGCTGGACGAAGCCGATCGTGATCGGCCGCCACGCCTTCGGCGACCAGTACCGGGCGACCGACCTGGTCGTGCCCGGAGAGGGGACGCTGACCCTCACCTACGCGCCGAAGGACGGCTCCGAGCCGGTCGAGCTCGACGTCTACGACTTCCCCGGCGGCGGCATCGCGATGGCGATGTACAACCTCGACGAGTCGATCCGGGAGTTCGCGCGGGCCTCGATGCGCTACGGCCTCGACCGCGGCTTCCCCGTCTATATGTCGACCAAGAACACGATCCTCAAGCGCTATGACGGGCGCTTCAAGGACCTCTTCGCCGAGGTCTACGAGAGCGAGTTCAGGGCCGACTTCGAGGCGGCCGGGCTGACCTACGAACACCGCCTGATCGACGACATGGTCGCCGCGGCGCTGAAGTGGGAGGGCGGCTACGTCTGGGCCTGCAAAAACTACGACGGCGACGTCCAGTCCGACACCGTCGCCCAGGGCTTCGGCTCGCTGGGGCTGATGACGAGCGTGCTGATGAGCGCCGACGGCAGGACCGTCGAGGCCGAGGCCGCGCACGGCACCGTCACGCGCCACTTCCGCGAGCACCAGAAGGGCAAGCCCACCAGCACCAACCCGATCGCCTCGATCTTCGCCTGGACCCGCGGGCTCGCCGCCCGCGGGCGCATGGACGAGACGCCCGAGGTCTCCCGCTTCGCGGAGACGCTGGAGCGCGTCTGCATCGAGACGGTCGAAAGCGGGAAGATGACGAAAGACTTGGCGCTGCTGGTGGGCGGTGGTCAGGAGCACCAGACCACGCAGGAGTTCCTCGCCTCGATCGACGAGAACCTCCAGCGCGCGATGGCCTAACGGTCTTCCAAACCCCCGACTCGAGGAGAGATTCAGTGAGCACCACCCCTGTCAAGGTCACCGTCACCGGCGCCGCGGGCCAGATCGGCTACGCCCTCCTGTTCCGCATCGCCAGCGGCCAGATGCTCGGCCCGGAGACGCCGGTCGAGCTGAGCCTGCTGGAGATCCCCCAGGCGGTCAAGGCCGCCGAGGGCACCGCGATGGAGCTCGACGACTGCGCCTTCCCGCTGCTGCGGCGGATCGACATCAGCGACGACCCCAAGCAGGCCTTCGAGGGCTGCAACGTCGGCCTGCTGGTCGGCGCGCGGCCGCGCGGGCCTGGCATGGAGCGCTCCGACCTGCTCGAGGCCAACGGCGGCATCTTCAAGCCGCAGGGCGAAGCGATCAACGCCGGCGCCGCCGACGACGTCAAGGTGCTGGTGGTCGGCAACCCGGCCAACACCAACTGCCTGATCGCGATGTCGAACGCCCCCGACGTTCCCCGCGAGCGCTTCACGGCGATGATGCGACTCGATCACAACCGGGCGATCTCCCAGCTCGCCAACAAGCTCGGCAAGCCGGTCTCCGCGGTCACCAACATGACCACCTGGGGCAACCACTCGGTCACCCAGTACCCCGACCTGGTCAACGCGAAGGTGGACGGCGGCAGCGCTTGGGACGCGGTCGACGATGAGGCCTGGATCGCCGACGAATTCATTCCCCGGGTGGCAAAACGCGGCGCCGAGATCATCGACGCGCGCGGTGCCTCCAGCGCCGCTTCCGCGGCCAACGCGGCGATCGACCACGTGCGCGACTGGGTTCTCGGTACGCCTAACGGCGACTGGGTCTCGATGGCGGTGCCGGCCGACGGTTCCTACGGGATCGGCGAGGGGATCGTCTGCGGCGTTCCGTGCACCTGCAGCGGCGGCGAGTGGAGCGTGGTTCAGGGCCTCGAGGTGCCCGAGTTCTCACGCGAGCGCATCGACCGCAGCGTCATGGAGCTGCAGGAGGAGCGCGACGCGGTCAGCCAGCTTGGGTTGATCTAGTTTTACTGAATTGATTCACAGTAAAAAAAGAGGCCGGCGATTTGCCGGCCTCTTTTATTGAAGTAACGGTTAGTACCGATCAGCCACCGGTCGGGAAGTACTTGCGGCCGTCCTTCTTGACGCGACCCTCTTTCTCGAGGTCGCCGAGGACCCGGTACAGGTAGTTCGGCTTGATTTTCATCGTCTTGGCAACCTCGGAGGCGCTGATCCCGGGCTGGCCCTCGATCAGTTTCACCGCCTGGTCGGCGCGGGTACCGCCCCGCCGTTTACGGCGACGACGGGTTTTGGTGCCACCGGTGCTGCCTTTGCTGGTGCTGCCCGGGGGGCGGCCGGGGCCACGGCGACGGGCTTTGCCGCCGAGCTCGGCGAGGGCACGCTCGAGCTTCTTGCGCTCCTCATCGAGGTCGGCAAGACGTCGCTCTACGAGCTGACGAGCCTCGTCAAGTACGTTCGTGCTGGGCATCTAGTTCCTTTCCATCCAAAAGAGATCGAACAACCCTGGGGGAGAGTCTGCCAGAGATAGTCACACTGTGACAGTTAAACGCGACAAATCAACCAGCTTTTGCAAAAAAACTGGCCGATTGGCCCTCTTGGCCAATCGACGTTGCGACCGGGGTGCGTCTAGGGAGTTGCCCTTTCGGCCTGTCGCTCGGGAGAGATCCGAACCACGTTTCGCGCCAGCCCCACTTTCTCCATCGTGGTGATGATCAGGGCGGAGGGGTCGGGCTCCCACCGTTTCAGTCCATGTACGGCCGAACGGGGGAAGGCGTGATGGTTGTGGTGCCATGACTCGCCGAGCGAGGGAAGCGCGAGCCAGAAGACGTTGGTGGAGCGATCGTCGGTGTCGAAGCGGCGGCTGCCGAGGAAGTGGCAGACGGAGTTGACGCTCCAGGTGACGTGGTGGACGAAGAAGATGCGCACCAGCCCGCCCCAGAGCAGGCCGGTGAGAGCGCCGACGAGCGTGCCGCTGACGAGATAGCCGGCGAGCGCGGGAATCAGCAGCGTGGCGAGGACGAGCAGCGGGAACTGACGGCTGATCGCTCGCATCCCCGGGTCCTCATAGAGGTCGGCGGCGTAGCGCTTCCAGTCGGCGCGCCCCTGCGAGGACATCAGCCAGCCGCTGTGGGCGTGCCAGAGTCCGGAGAAGACCCCCTTGACGCCGCCCTCAGGGCTGACGTGGGGGCTGTGGGGGTCGCCCTCTTCGTCGGTGTGGGCGTGGTGCTTGCGGTGGTCGGCGACCCAGGCGATCACCGGGCCCTGCACCGCCATCGAGCCGAGGACCGCGAAGAGGTACTCGAGCGGCTTCGAGGTCTGGAAGGAGCGATGGGTGAGGAGACGGTGGAAGCCGACCGTGATCCCGATCGCGGTCAGGAGGTACATCACCGCCGCGATCGCGAGGTCGGCGGCGCTGACCCAGCTGTTCCAGAGCAGGACGATCGCCGCCAGCGTCGCCAGGAACGGGACGACGACGGCGCCGAGATTGACGGCCTTCTCGGTGCGACTCATCTCGCCCACGCCGCCAATTTACGCGGACTTGAACGACATATATTGGCGCTATGCTCGCGACTTCGCGAAGAAAACTGTGAGTCAAATGATAAAAACCGTCGATCCTGAGCCCTGGCGCGGCCTTCCTGAGGAGGTCGCGGGCCTGATCGAGCCCGAGCTGCCGGCGATCACCGAGGAGATCCTGGCGACGATCGCCCGCGAGGTGCCCGAGTACGAACGGCCGCTGGAGGGCCGCTTCGGCCGCGGCATCCGCACCGGGGTCAACCAGGCGCTGCTCCAGTTCGTCGCCCTGATCCGCGACCCCGACGCGGGGCGGGGGCCGGGCCGCGAGGTCTACGTCGAGCTCGGCCGCGGCGAGCAGCGGGTCGGGCGCACCCTCGACTCGCTGCAGGCCGCCTACCGCCTCGGCGCCCGCGTCGCCTGGCGGCGGATCGCCGAGGCGGGGCAACGGGCTGGGCTCGAGGCCGAGTCGCTGACCCTGCTGGCAGACGCGATCTTCGCCTACATCGACGAGCTCGCCGCCGACTCGGTCGAGGGCTACGCCGAGGCCCAGGCCGCGGTCGAGGACCTGCGCCGCCGCCGCCGGCAGGAGCTCGTCACGCTGCTCCTGCGCGAACCTCCTGCTGCTGTCGCCGACATCGCCGCCGCCGCCCAGGCGGCCGGCTGGGGGCTGCCGCGACGGTTCGCCGTCGCGGCCTGCCGGGAGCGCGAGCTGGCGCGGCTCGGCGGCAGGCTGCCCAGCGACGCCCTCGTGACCACGATCGAAGGCACCGGCTGCCTGCTGATCCCTGACCTCGAGGGGCCGGGGCGGCGCGAGCAGCTGAAACGCGCGGCGGCGAAGGCGACCCTGGCGATCGGTCCGGCGGTCGAGCCCGCCGAGGCGCCCCGCTCGTGGGCGCTGGCGATCGCCCTGCTGCAGGCGGCCACGGCGGGCACCGTCGCCGGCGACGGCCTGCTCTCGGCGGAGGACCACCTCGCCGACCTCCTCCTCGCCGGCAGTCCCTCGATCACCTCACTGCTCGCCGCGCGCCGCCTCGCCCCGCTCGAGGGCCTGACCGCCCGAGCCCAGGAACGCATGCGCGAGACCGCCCTCGCCTACGTCCGCCACCACGGCAACGCCGTCGCCATGGCCGCCGAGCTCCACGTCCACCCGCAGACCGCCCGCTACCGCGTCGCCCGCCTCCGCGAGCTCTTCGGCGAGGACCTGGACGACCCCGACGCCCGCTTCGAGCTGGAGGTCGCCCTGCGGGCTTCCTGAGCTACCGGTACTTGCTGCGCTTCTTCGGATACGTGCGGAAGGCGTGGTCCCAGATCGGGGAGGAGACGCCGTAGCCGTAGCGGTGGTCCTGGAAGTGGTGGCGCATGTGGTGTTCGCGCAGCCGCTTGCCGAACTCCGTCTTCGGGACGAAGTGGTGGACGTAGTAGTGCGTGTAGTCGTAGGCGAGGTAGCCGACGATGAAGCCGGCGAAGAGCGGGAAGGCGGCGTCGCCGAGGATCGCCCAGAAGGCGAAGAAGAAGAGCGCTGCCAGCGGGATCGAGACCGAGGGCGGCATCACCAGCCGCAGCTTGTCGTTGGGGTGGTCGTGGTGGATGCCGTGGATGATGAAGTGCATGCGCCGGCCGAAGGCGTTGTCGGGCTCCCAGTGGAAGACGAGCCGGTGCAGCCAGTACTCGGTCAGCGTCCAGATCGCGACGCCGGCCAGCGTCAGCAGCGCCAGCTGCCAGACCGCCCAGCCGCGATCGGCCCCGATCCACTCCATCGTCACCACCACCGGCACGAAGATCGCGGCCGGGATCGCGGGATGGACGCGGGAGAAGAAGTTGAGGAATTCGCTTTTGAAGAGCGGGGGAGAAGCGGAGAGCTTCTCGCTGCGGGAATGACCCTCCATCGGCACGGATGTTAGCGGCGCCGGGCGGTGCTCCCGCAAGACGCGGGGAAGCTGTGACGAAGCCGTGACGAAGAGGTAGCGATTTGCGGAATCGGTCCCTGCGGCTACCCGGAGACGGTGCAAACATGCCCGCCGATGCCGCGCAAGCCGAAGCCGCCGACCTGTGAGGACTGCTACTTCCGCAAGAACCTCCTCTGCGCGCTGGAGCTGAACGAGGCCTGCACGACCTTCCGCCCGAACCGCCCCGAGGGACTGGTGCCGCCGCGCCAGCCGGTCCTCCTCATGCGGGCTCCGCGCTGGGCATCTCGTACTGCCTAGCAGGCTAAGGTTGCGGCATGCCGCAGCGGGATCTGTTCGCAGACTTTGCACGCATGAGGCGGGAGATGGACCAGGTGATGGGTGATACCTGGAGCCGCACCCGCTACGTCTCTCGCCGCTCCAGCGGGTTTTCGCCCAACGTCGACGTCTACTACTGCGGCGATCCGCAGCGGGCGATCGTCAAGGTCGACCTCGCGGGGGTCGACCTCAGCGAGGTCGGGATCGAGGTCAGCGGCCGCCACCTGGCGATCACCGGCGAGCGCCACGTGCAGGAGACCGAGGGTCGCGTCTATCAGCAGATCGAGATCCCCTCCGGCCACTTCCGCCGGGTGGTCGAGCTCCAGGTCGAGGTCGACGCCGACCGCGCCACCGCCACTTACGAAGAGGGGATCCTGCGGATCGACCTGCCGCTGCGCGATCCCAACGAGACCACGCGACGGGTTCCGATAGGCCGCAAGTGATGGAGGGCGCGCCGGTCCTCGAAGTGGTCGACGCCCCGCTCGACGCGGAAGAGGCGATCCGCGCCAACCAGCCGCTGCCCGAGGCGCTGCCGGTCCTGCCGCTGCGCGACACCGTCACCTTCCCGGAAACCCTCGCCCCGCTGGCGGTCGGGCAGGAGCGCTCGATCCACCTGGTCGACGACGTCCTCGGTACCAACCGGATGCTGGTCATGGCCGCCTCCCGCGATCCCGAGATGGAGGAGCCCGGTCCCGCCGACCTCTACGACGTCGGCGTCGTCGGCGCCGTCGCCCGGATGGTGAAGATCCCCGACGGCACCCTGCGGATCCTCGTCCAGGGGATGCAGCGGGTGAAGCTGGGCGAGTTCGTCGCCGAGCAGCCCTACATGGTGGCCCGGATCGCCGAGCTGCCCGACGTCGTCGAGCCGAGCCCCGAGCTGGAGGCGCTCAGCCGCAACGTCCAGCGCACCTTCTCGGAGATCGTCGAGCAGATCCCCTACCTGCCGGAGGAGCTGCAGCTGGCAATCGCCAACATCGACGACCCGGCGATGCTCGCCCACCTGATCGCCGGGGCGCTGCGGATCGGCACCGAGGAGAAACAGAAGCTGCTGGAAGAGGTCGACGTCGCCAAACGGCTGCGGCACCTCTCGCGGATCCTCGCCCGCGAGCTCGAGGTGGTCCAGCTCGGCACCCAGATCCAGACGCAGGTGGAGTCGGAGATCGACAAGGGCCAGCGCGAGTTCTTCCTCCGCCAGCAGCTGAAAGCGATCCAGGAGGAGCTCGGCGAAGGGGACGAGCAGCAGGCCGAAGCGAACGAACTGCGCGAGCGGATCGAGGCGGCGGAGCTGCCAGAGCAGGCGCTGAAAGCGGCCGAACGCGAGCTCTCGCGGCTGGAGAAACTGCCGCCCGCCGCCGCCGAGCACGGCGTCATCCGCACCTACCTCGAGTGGCTGGTCGAATTGCCGTGGGCGCAGGAGACCGAGGACAACCTCGACATCCGCCACGCCCGCGAGGTCCTCGACGCCGACCACTACGACCTCGAGAAGATCAAGGACCGGCTGCTCGAGTACCTGGCGGTGCGCAAGCTCAACCCCTCCTCGCCCGGGCCGATCCTCTGCTTCGTCGGCCCGCCCGGCGTCGGCAAGACCAGCCTCGGCCGTTCGATCGCGCGGGCGCTCGGGCGCGAGTTCGAGCGGATCTCGGTTGGCGGCGTCCGCGACGAGGCGGAG
>DATHFL010000123.1:0-3116 GCA_035318125.1 Solirubrobacterales bacterium
CGCGTCCTCGACGCCGGCTGCGGCGACGGCCTGCTGACGCTCTCGCTCGCCAAGCGCCACCCCGACTGGGCTCTGCTCGGGGTCGACCGCCGCGCCGACCTGCTCGACGGCGCCCGGGCGCGGGCCGCCGGTCGCGGGCTCGGCAACGTCCGTTTCCAGCCCGCCGACCTCACCCAACCGCTGCCCGAGGGCGACTTCGGCGCCGTCTTCGCGCTCGAGTGCCTGCACGAGATCCCCGACGACGCCGCCGCGCTGCAGAGCATGGCCGGCGCGCTGGCGCCCGGCGGCCTGCTGGCCCTGCAGGTGCCGCGGCGCGACTGGACCCCGGTCCTCCCCGGCAGCACCGGGATTTGGCGCGAGGAGGTTCGCCACGGCTACGGCACCGACGAGATCGAAGCCGACGTCCGCGCCGTCGGTCTCGAACCCTTCGAGCTGCGGCCGACCTACCGCAGCCTCGCCGCCGCCGCCCAGGAGATCCGCGACCGAATCAAGGGCGCACCGCTGCTCCTGCGCCTGCTCGCCTTTCCGTTCCTCGCCGCGGCGGTGCGGCTGGAGCGCCTCGGCCTCACCTGGGGCGAGCCGAGCGCGACCCTGGTCCTGGCGCGCCGGCCGCGTCAATCGACGTAACGCTCCAGGGCCTCGTCCCACGCCCGCGCGGGATCGTCGACGGCGACCACCCCGTCGAGGGTCGCCTCGGAGGTCGCGTTGAACCGGGTCGCGTAGAAGTTGTGGTAGACGAGCCCGCCGAAGACGGTGCCGACGTCCCCCGGCCCGCGCTGGCTGGTGATCTCGAAGAAATGCACGTTGGGGGCCTCGCGGGTGGAGATCTCCTCGCCGACGTCGCCGGAGGCGTCGCGGTCGCCTTCGCGCGGCTGGTAGTGGGAGCGGAAGGAGTGCTTCATGGTCACGAACCGCTCGGTCCGCATCGCCCAGCAGCAGGGGTGGACGTAGGAGCGGTTGAGCCGCGCGCCGGCCACCTGGGCGCCTGCGGAGAGCGGCGCCAGCAGCTCGTCGAGCCAGCGCTCGTGGAGCGGGAAGGCGTCGACGTCGAGGGCGACGACGTACTCGGTGTCGGCGAGCAGGACGCCGACGTCCATCGCCAGCTCGTGGCCGAGGTTGAGCGGCAGCGCCACGGTGCGGACGTCCTCGCGCCCGCGCAGCCGCGCCCGCGACTCGTCCTTGGAGCCGTTGTCGACGGCGACGATTCGGGTATTGGCGGGGCTGCGCCGGCGGACCACCTCGATCAGCACCTCGAGGTGCGGCCAGGAGTTCCAGTTGACCGTGACCACGGTCGCCGCCCCCGGCTCCAATCGGCCGAGGCGGCGGCGCGCCCGCGCCCGCAGCAGCGGCACGGCGAGGCGCCAGCCGAGCGCCTGGACGCCGCGGTGGAAGAGCCCGCCGGCGATCGCGCGCAGGCGGCTCACCGGCGCGTCCCCAGGTAGCGGAGCAGGCGATTCCGCACTCCCTGCGGCCAGCCCACGGTCGCGATCTTGGCCCGGACCGTCAGCGGCGTGTCGCTGGCGAGGACCTCGATCCGGGGCAGGGCGTAGCGGTTGGCGGCGCGCTCCGCCCGTCCCGGCTCGACCGAGAAGGCCGCCTCGTAGCCCGCGGCGAACGCCGCCGCGGCGATCTCGTGCGACCACTCGCCGTGCGGGTAGGCGAGCGCGCGGGGGCGGGGAAGGCCGAGCGCCTCCAGCGCATCGGCCGAACCCTTCAGCTCCTCCTCCAGCTCGGCCGCCGGGACCTTCGGCAGCTGCCGGTGCGTCATGCAGTGCGAGCCGACCTCGATGCCGCGGCGCGAGACCTCCCGCAGCCCCTCGGCATCCAGCAGGCGCATCTCCTTCGCCCCCTCGCGGCGCCACTCGTTGACGCCGCCGGTCGCGCCCGCGACCGCGAAGACGACCGCCGGCACGCCCCGTTGCTCCAGCACCGGCAGGCCCGTTTCCAGCACGTTCGCGTAGGCGTCGTCGAAGGTGAGAATCGCCGCCTTCGGCGGCAGCCGCTCCTCGCCGGCGAGCGCCCGCAGCAGGGTGCCGAGGCCGACGAACTTCCAGCCGCGGCGGGCGAGGTCGTCGAGCTGCGCGGCGAGGGCGCGTGCCGGTACCGCGTACTCGCGCAGCGGGTCGTCTCGGTCGAGCTCGTCGACCGCGTGGTAGGCGAGGACGACGGCGCTGCCGGCCGCGAGCTTGCGCCGCGCCTCCCGCGCGCCCCGCTGGTACTCGAGGGTCCGCATCGCGAAGAAGAGCCGCCGCAGCCGCTCCCCCTGGCGACCGCTGCGGACGAGGCCGGCGACGGCGTCGAGCAGCGGCTGGACCAGCCCCCGCGGCGCGACGACCAGCGGGCCGAAGGGCCAGCGGCTGCGGCGGGTGTGGAAGGCCGGCGCCGCCTCCAGCTTCTTCGCCTGCTCGGGGTGCTTGATCACCAGTTCCTGCTCGGAGGCGCCGATGTCGTGGGCGCGGCGCAGGTAGTCGCCGGGGTCGACGTCGTAGTACTGGTGGCTGATCGCCGCCGGGTTGAAGGTGGCGCGGAAGCCGGCCTTGAGGATGCGGTAGCCGAAATCGATGTCGCCGCTGGGGACGAGGCCGTCGCGGGTGAAGCTGGCGTCGAAGCCGCCGACCGCGTCGAAGGCCTTGCGCGAGACCGACATCTGCCCGGTCAGAAGGTCGTCGAGGCCGAGCTCGTTCCCGGCCGCTTCCAGCCGCTCACGACGCGAGTTCGCCCAGTAGCCGACCCCCCAGCTGAGCAGGTTGGGAGGGGAATCCGGGTGCAGCGGCAGATCGCCGAGGACGAAGTCGAAGCCCTCGCGGTGCGAGGCGTCGTGCTCGGCCAGCATCTGCGGGTCGGCCTCCATGTCGTCGTCGACGAAGAGGAGGATCTCCCCCTCCGCGGCGGCGGCGCCGGCGGTACGGGCGCGGGCGACCCCCTGGTTCTCCTGCTCGATCACGGTCAGCGGGAAGGAGACGTCGAGCGCCCGCAGCGCCTCGGCGCTGCCGTCGGCCGATCCGTCGACGACGACGATTGCCTCGAAGTCGCGCAGGCTCTGGCGGTCGAGCGCGGCGACGTGGCGGGCGATCGTCCCGCGCCGTTCGTGGGTGGGGACGACGACGCTGAAACGG
>DATHFL010000124.1:0-6494 GCA_035318125.1 Solirubrobacterales bacterium
GAGCCGCGCCAGCACGGCGGCCGAGTAGCCGGAGCCGGTTCCGACCTCCAGCACCAGCTCCGAACCCTGCAGCTCCAGCGCCTGGCAGATCGCAGCGACGATCCAGGGCTGGGAGATCGTCTGCTCCTCGGCGATCGGCAGCGCCGCGTCGGCGTAGGCGCGGTCGCGCAGCTCCTCCGGCACGAACGCCTCCCGCGGCACCTCCCCCATCGCCGCCAGCACCCGCTCGTCGCCGATCCCCCGCGCCCGCAGCTGCCGCTCGACCATCCGGGCGCGGCGGGCGGCGAAGTCAGTCATGCCCTCATCGAGGGGGGAGAGAAGTGACGCCACACCGCCTTAGGGTTCCACACCATGCCGACCAGCGTCGAGGCCGTCTTCTTCTTCGTTGCCCTGATCGTCCCAGGGTTTCTCCTCATCGGCGGGTACAACCGAACCCGCGCCCATACGCTGCCACCGCACGACTTCTACCTCTTGGCGCAAGCCGTTGTGGCGAGTCTCCTCTGGCTACCCGTGGCCTGGCTTTTGGGGGGACACTGCATCGCGGATTGGACGGAGGCGCACACCCTGGGAGAGCACGATTCATTCGTGGTGGCCGCCATCTTCGTCAACCTCACTGCCGCGTTCGCCACTGGATCGATTGGGGGAGCTGTGGTGGACCAGATCGGGAACAATCTCGAATCCCCGGTCGCCCGAGCGCTTTCCTGGACCGGGATATTCACTCCCCCCACCGCCTGGGACGCCCTGTGGGAGCGGGCGCTGGGAGGGGAATGGGCCGCCGTGGAGATAACTCTGAAGTCAGGTGAGCGGTTCTACGTTCTGTTCGACAACGGCTCCGAGGTGGGGCTGTCCCCTGGCCCTCGCTATCTCTTCTTCGACACTGAGTACGATTGGGATGAAAATGACGAGTTGGAAGTCAAAGAAAACGACGGGATCTATATCGACGCGTCGGAAGTCTCCTCGGTCCGGTTGGAGCATGTTCAGCGGCCGGAAAAACCGTAATAGCCCCTATGGTCTCGCGCGCGTCAGCAAGCGGGGCAAGGTGCAGGGACGCGGAGAGGCACCCAGAGACACCGCCACGTTGAGCCACGCTCTCAGCGCGTCTGCCGCAAAAGCGAGCAGACAGCGACCTGCTCAGTAGATGTAGTTCCGCAGCTTGCCGGGCTCCAGCACGGTGACGCGGCCGCGGCCGGAGCGGACGACGCCGGCGCGCTCGAGCTCGGCGAGGAAGCGGCTGACCGACTCGCGCGAGGTGCCGGCGAGCTGGGCGAGGTCGGTCTGGTTCATCTGGATCGTCACCTCTTCCTCCGGCTCGCCGTCGCCGTCCTGGGCCTCGCGGCTGAGCTGGTGGAGGATGCCGGCGACGCGGCTGGGGACGGTCTGGAAGGACTGGCGCGAGAGGCGGACGTTGGCGGCGCGGAGGCGACGGACGAGGCCGGCGACCAGCTTCAGCGAGATCTCCGGGTGGCGGGCCAGCAGCGAGCGCACGTCGTTGGCCGGCAGCGCCAGCAGCTCGCCCTCGGTCAGGGCCTCGGCGCTGGCCGAGCGCTTGTCCCCGTCGAGCATCGCCAGCTCGCCGAAGATCTCTCCCGGCCCCAGCGTGGCGAGGGTGATCGCGCGGCCGTCGGAGTGTTCGCGGGTGACCCGGAAGCTGCCCTCCTTGACGATGTAGCAGGCGTCGGAGTCGTCGCCCTCGTGGAAGACCCGCGTCCCCGCCGGAAAGGTGCGCGGAACGGCGACGTGGGAGAACCGCTCCAGCTCCCCCTCCTCCAGGTCGGCGAAGAGCGTCACGCTCTTCAGCAGCTCGACCGCGCTCTGATCTGCCTCAGGCACCGCGTCGATTATGGCAATGGTCGGCTACGCAGCCGAAATTAGCGCCGCCGGAGCCACTCGGCCAAGAGGGGATCGAGCAGATAGGGGCTGCCATCGGCGTTGCGCTGGACGTGACGCTGATCGGCGAGCAGTCGATCGAGCGCCTCCCGCAGAGTCGAACGCGGGATGCGATGTTCTCTGGCGACGATGCTGCCGGTCGGGGCCTGGCCATCGCTGAGCGCCATCAGGGTCACCCGCTCGTTCCTGTCGAAGCCGTCCCACAGGGCCTGAAGAGCGTCAGCGGTCTCTGTCAGTGCCAAATCGACGGCGGCCGCTGCGGGACGCTCCAGGTCTTCCCCATGTTCGAGCAACTCGAACAGGTGGTGCGCAAGCAGGATCGTGCGCTGGGGGTGTCCCCCGGTGAAGGCGAGAAGCTCATCGACGGCGCCATCGGCTTCCAGGCCTTCGGCTCCAAGCAGGGCCTCGATGTCGTTGGCCGCTTCATCGAGCGGCAGGGTAGAGAGCTCGAGCGGTCGCGCCTGACCGTAGAACGGCCGCTCGTACTCGGAGAACAGGGCGCGCATCAGCGACGGCTGGCTGCCCGCGAAGACGTAAGCCGCGACCTCGCCATGGTGCTGGATCACCGAGCGAAACAGGCCGTCGAGGGCGTCGTCCGCGACCAGCAGGTCCTGGAACTCGTCAAAGCAGATCACCGTCAATTCGCCGTCCCCTTCAAACAGGGCACGTGGCACATCCAGTAGCTCAAGGAGGGCGGCGCGAGCCTCGTCGGCTGCCAGACGCGGCGCCTGGGGCGCCACGGTAAAGCCGACGCCGGCAGCCGTGGCCGTTACCCCCAGACGACCCGCCCAGCGGCTGACGACGCGACGCGGCTCGGCCGGCAGCTGGCGGTATGCGTGAGCAAGACGGACCGCTGCGTCCCCCACCGTCGACACCTTGGAGAAATCGACCCGCACAGCGCGATGGCCGACATTCCGCATGGCGGCGACGTGAGCTTCGAGCAGGCTGCTCTTCCCGAAGCGGCGCGGAGCCGCGAGACGGATCGCCACTCGGTTGGCCGCCGCCGTCTGAAGCGCTTCCAGCTCAGCGCCTCGGTCGATTAAGTGGGATGGCGCGATCGGACCTTGATATTTGAACGGATTCACCGGACGTAGTGTACGGAATATCCGTACGGGTGTGTGCGGGATTTCCGTACAGCTATGCCGAGGCCGTCAGTTTGCGGGGGCCGCGGCTGAAGCCGGCGCCGATCAGGGCCTCCTCGTGGCCGGAGCCGATCACCGGCTCGCCGTCGAGTTTCTCGACCGCGAGTTTGGGGAGATGGCCGGCTGAGACGGCGTCGGCGAGGGCGCGCATCGCCTCCTCCAGATCCTGGCCCTCGAGGCGGGCGAGGCGGAGGAGGCCGCGGCCGCCGCGCTCGACGAAGACCAGCGGCTCGCCGTCGCGCAGCAGCAGGTGGGCGCCGGGGGCGCGGCCGGGGCGCCGGCCGCCCTCCAGCTTCGGCCAGGGCAGCGAGGCGCCGTAGGGGTTGGCCGGGTCGGTGGCGGCAAGGACGAGGTAGGAGCCGTCGGCTTGCGGCAGCGAGCGCAGGCGCTCGACCGCGCCCGGCAGCGCGAACTGGGCGCCGCCGAGGCCCTCGACGAAGTAGCCGCGGCGCGCCGTCCCCAGCAGCTCGAGGTTGCCGAGCTCGCCGTAGAGGGTGGAGAAGCCGCCGGGGACGCCCTCGGCGAGGACGGTCTCACGGGTGACGATCCCGTAGCGCTCCATCATCAGCTCGGCCTGGGCGCGGAGGCGGGCCCCGGGACCGGGGGCGTTGGCGAAGATCGGCGCGGTCAGGGACCAGCGGCCCTGGACGGTGGCGCCGGCGCTGGAGCGGCGGCGGGCGAAGCGGCGGCCCGGGCGTTCGCTCGGCGGGACGGCTCGCAGGCGCGGCGCCCGCAACGGCGCGAAGGCGTCGTTGGTCACCTCCCCGGTCCAGGCGAGGTCCCAGAGCGCGTTGTGGATCTCCTCGGCGGGGTGGTCGAGGTCGGCGACGAGGTCGAGCCAGAAGGAGGGCCCGGCGGCGAGGCGCTCGCGGATCGCATCGTGGACCTCGCCTTTCGCCGCCTCCAGCTTCGCGTTGGCGGGCGGCGGCCCGGCGAGGCGGACGTCCTCGCGGAAGTAGAGGGCGACGCGGCCGTCGGAGCGGCCGAGGGCGCCGGCGCCGATCCAGACCAGCTCGCCGCTGGTGCAGAGCTCGTCGAGCCAGCTCGGCGAGTAGGCGCCGAGGCGGCGCGGCAGCACGTCTCCCTCCCACACTTTCGGCGTCAGCGCCACCCCCTGCAGCGGCACCAGCGCCTCGCGCAGGCGGTCGAGGCCGGCGCCGGCGGGGCGGAAGGCGTCGACGTTCTGCCAGCTCGGCAGGAAGCGGGCGAGCTCGCGGACGTCGGCCGCCTCGACCTCCTTGCGGAGCTTGGCGAGGCTGGCGCGGCGGACCCGGCGCAGGACTTCGGCGTCGCACCACTCGCGCTCGGTCCCGCCCGGCGCGAGCTCGCCGCGGACCAGCGCCCCTTCGGACTCCAGCTCGCGCAGCGCCGGCGAGGGGTCGACGCCGTAGCGCTCGGCCGCGCGGGCGGTCGGGAAGGGACCGTGGGTGCGGGCGAAGCGGCGGACCAGAGCTCGCATCGCGTCGGGGTGCTCCTCGAGGAACGTCTCCGGCAGTCCCGGCGGCTCCGGCACCCCGAGCGCGTCGCGGTAGAGGCCGGCGTCCTCGGCGGCGATGTAGCGCTCCTCGCCGGCGATCCGCACCTTGGCGACGCGGCGCTCGGCTTCGAGTTTGTCCAGCATCGACTTGGCCGAGTAGCCCTCCGTGACCCGCTCCCCGCACTCCGCCGCGGTGAGGTCGCCGAGGTTGCGGAGGACCTGCTGGAGGGCGTCGCGGTCGCCGGCGCGGCCGGCCTCGGTGCGGTGCTGCAGCTGTGCCTCGACTTCCTCCAGCGCTTCGGGGTCGATCAGCTCGCGCAGCTCCTCCTGGCCGAGCAGCTCGCGCAGGAGGTCGCGGTCGAGCGCCAGCGCCGCCGCCCGTCGCTCGGCGTTCGGCGTGTCCCCCTCGTACATGTAGGTGGCGACGTAGTCGAAGAGCAGCGAGGAGGCGAAGGGCGAGGCGGTCGGCGTCTCCACCTCGACCAGGCTGAGCTGGCGCGCGTGCAGCTTGCGCAGGAGGTCGGCGAGCGCGGGCAGGTCGAGGACGTCGCGCAGGCACTCGCGGTAGGTCTCGAGGACGACCGGGAAGCGGGGGAAGTCCCGCGCCACTTCCAGCAGGCTCTGCGACTTCAGCCGCTGCTGCCAGAGCGGGGTGCGCTTGCCCGGGTAGGCACGCGGGATCAGCAGCGAGCGGGAGGCGTTCTCGCGGAAGCGGGCGCCGAACAGGGCCGAGCCGGAGAGCTCGCCGACGACCAGGTCTTCGAGCTGGTCGGGGTCGATCAGGACGAGGTCGGCGGGCGGCGGCTCGTCGGCGTCGGGGAGGTGGATGACGATGCCGTCGTCGGACCAGATCGCGTCGGCCTCGAGGTCGCGCTCGTCGCGGATCTTGGCGGCGAGGGCGAGGCCCCAGGCGGCGTGGACGCGGCCGCCGAAGGGCGAGAGCACGCATAGGCGCCAGTCGCCGATCTCGTCGCGGAAGCGCTCGACCACGATCGTCTCGTCGGAGGGGACGACGCGGGTCGCCTGCTGCTGCTCGCGCAGGTAGGTGACGAGGTTGTTGGCGGCGCGCTCGTCGAGGTCGTACTCGGCGGCCAGCTCGGCCGGCTCGCGCGAGACCGCCTCGCGGGCGAAGGCGCCGATCGCCCGGCCCAGCTCGGCCGGGCGGCCGATCCCGTCGCCCTTCCAGAAGGGGACGGCGCCGGGGGCGCCGGGGGCGGGGGTGACGATCACCCGGTCGCGGGTGATTTCCTCGATCCGCCAGGTGCTGGAGCCGAGCAGGAAGGTCTGGCCCGGGCGGGCCTCGTAGACCATCTCCTCGTCAAGCTCGCCGACCCGGCGGCCGTCAGGCAGGTGGACGCCGTAGAGGCCGCGGTCGGGGATCGTGCCGGCGTTGGTGACGACCAGCTGGCGGGCGCCTTTGCGGCCGTGAATCGTGCCCTCGGTGCGGTCCCAGACGATTCGCGGCCGCAGCTCGGCGAAGCGGTCGGAGGGGTAGCGGCCGTCGAGCATGTCGAGCACGTTCTCCAGCTGTTCGCGCGAGAGGTCGTGGAAGGGCTCGGTCGCGGTCACGAGGCGCTCGACCTCGTCGACCTCCCACTGGTCCAGCGCCGCCATCGAGACCAGGTGCTGGGCGAGCACGTCGAGCGGGTTCTGCGGGATCACCGTCTCCTCGATCTCGCCCTCGCGCATGCGGCGGGCGACGACCGCGCACTCGAGCAGGTCGCCGCGGTACTTCGGGAAGATGACGCCCTTGCTGGGCGCACCGACCTGGTGCCCGGCACGTCCAACACGCTGCAAGCCGCGGGCGACCGATGTCGGGCTCTCGACCTGGATCACGAGGTCGACGGCCCCCATGTCGATCCCCAGCTCGAGCGACGAGGTCGCGACCAGGCAGGGCAGCTTGCCGCTCTTCAGCAGCTCCTCGACGACCGTGCGCTCCTCGTGGGAGAGGGAGCCGTGGTGAGCGCGCGCGATCTCGACCGGCTCAC